>CAYLKT010000006.1:0-17553 GCA_964384305.1 uncultured Thermoplasmatales archaeon
ACGCGATGGATACTTGATAATGTTGACAAGGCAAAAGAGGTTCAAAATAAGGGAAATCTGCTTTGTGGAACAATGGACACTTGGCTTATTTGGAAGCTGACAAATGGTAAAAAACATGTCACAGATTTTTCAAATGCAAGTTCAACAGGCATGTTTGACTCATTTGCACTAGAGTGGAGTGAACTATTTCTTGATCTTTTTGGAGTGCGAGCAGATATCCTTCCCGAAATATTGGATACTAACAGTAACTTTGGATGTGTGGATAAAGAGATAATTGGTAAAGAAATACCGATCTACAGTGCTGTTGCCGACCAGCAGTCTTCATTGTTTGCATCCGGATGTTTCAAATCGGGAGATGTAAAATGTACTAATGGCACAGGTAGTTTTATCGACATGAATGTTGGACAAAAGCCACCCGCATCTTTGCATAAGCTTCTACCTTTAATTGCATGGAGAATCAACGGACAAACATCGTATATGCTTGAGGGGATGATTAACACTACTGGTTCCGCCATTCAATGGTTAAAGGATAATTTGAACATAATCAAAAAAGTAGAGGACACCGAAAAACTAGCAAAATCGGTTAAAGATACCAGTGGCGTTTATTTTGTCCCAGCCTTTACGGGACTTTCTTCACCTTACTGGGACCCTCGTGCATGCGGAATTGTTGTTGGCCTTAATAGACAGACAGGCAAGGAACATATTGTAAGATCTGCCCTTGAAGGCATTGTATACCGTTGTAAGGATGTGCTGAATATAATGGAAAGTGATACGAATTTGAAGATTGCTTCACTGAAAGCTGATGGTGGAGCATCAAAAAACAATTTCCTATTACAGTTTATGGCCGATATGCTAAACATTACTGTAGAACGTCCAAAGATGCTTGATGGAACAGCATTAGGCGCAGCGTATCTTGCAGGACTTGGATGCGATTTCTGGGATACAACAGATGAACTAATCTCAAAAAGGAAAATTGATAAGGTTTTCAAGCCCAATTTAAAAGACGAGGAAAGACAACGGCTATATGATGGATGGAAGAGAGCAGTAAACAGATCTTTTATGTGGAAATAGCGAACGAATCTCGGTAAATCTTTTATTTGATGTCGTGATACGTGTCTTGCAACATAAGGGGGCGTAATAAATATGTCAGTTATTGAAAATTTGGAACCGAAACTGTTATGGAAACATTTTGATGAAATAAGGAAAATTCCTCGATGTTCTAAACATGAGGGGGAAATAAGGAAATATATTGTTGATTTTGCAAAAAAACAGAATTTAGAATATAAAGTCGATAAACCTGGAAATGTTGTAATCATAAAACATGCAAGTCCAGGCATGGAGAAAAAACCTATCGTTATCCTACAAGGACATATGGATATGGTTTGTGAAAAAAACAGCGACGTAAAACATGATTTTACTAAAGACCCTATTAAACTCAAACTAAATGGAGATATTCTTACTGCTGACGGTACAACTCTTGGGGCAGACGATGGCATAGGTCTTGCCACATCTCTTGCAATATTAGAGGATAAATCATTGAAACTTGGACCGATAGAGGCATTATTCACCTTTGATGAGGAAACGGGACTAACTGGTGCTTTTGCACTAGAAACCGATATGCTAACAGGGAAAATATTCTTTAACCTAGATAGTGAAGATTGGGGAATACTTACTGTTGGATGTGCTGGCGGCGGGGATACGAAAATAAAACTGCCATTTAAAACTCAACCAATAAATGGAGATATGACCAGTATGACAGTGAAAGTATCGGGCCTCCGTGGCGGTCATTCAGGTTGTGACATTCTTGAACAAAGAGGTAACGCGTTAAAACTTCTTACACGTATGCTTTGGGGAGTAAAGAATGATTATAAATTCTACATAACAGATCTAGATGGTGGGGATAAACACAATGCAATTCCGCGCGAAGCATATGCAAGGATATCCATTGATGAATCGGAAAAGGAAAAATTAATTAGTGCCATTAAGTCTGAAGGAGAGGACATACTTAGAGAAATTAAACCAATTGACCCAAAGTTCAAAGTAACTTTTGAAGACATAGAAAAACTTCATACTACTCTTACTGGCGAATCACAAAATAAAATATTGAATCTTATTCATGGTCTACCGCACGGTGTTGATAAAATAAGCTACGATATAGACGGGCTTGTCGAAACGTCCACTAACCTTGCAACAGTTCATTTCAACGATAAGACCATCGATATAGGCATGAGTACAAGAAGCTCGATCAAATCTGCTTTGCAGGATTTCCGTGATAGAATTAACGCAACGGCAACACTTGCGGGTGCAGATGTAACTGAAGACGAGCCGTATCCGGGTTGGAAACCGAATCTTGAATCAAAGATATTGAAACTTTCGAAGAAGATTTACAAAGAGATGTACAATGAAGAACCCGCCGTAGAAGCAATACATGCAGGGCTTGAATGCGGAATAATTGGTGAGAAATTCGATGGGATGGACATGATTTCCATTGGACCTACAATAAAATACCCACATTCACCAGAAGAGCAAGTACATATCAGTACTGTTGATAAGTACTACAAGTACCTGTTAGAGATACTAAGAAGAGTATAATGCCAAGAATGGAAACACTCCTTTTCCATCTCTCTTTCTTTTTCAAAATATTCAATAACAGCTAGCATATTTCTAATGTTAATGCGGATATGATCTAGTGGTTATGATCTTAGCTTCCCAAGCTAAGTGCTCGGGTTCGAGTCCCGGTATCCGCACTAAACAATTGGAGTTGTAAAATTGGCAAAGAAAGTTAAAATTGGAGATAGAATAGAACTGCTGGAGATCAATGACACTATGACAAAACTTGAAAAAGGATCCAAAGGGACAGTTTCCAAAATAGAAGAGGATCAAGATCTCATATGGATTGATTGGGATAACGGTGAAAAATTAGCCCTTCTTGAAGGAATTGATAAGTTCAAAGTAACTAAAAAATAGTTGTGATTGATAAGGAAGGTAAATATGACCAGAAAATTGTTGTTAATTAGTAATTCAACTCTTCATGGCAGTGGATATCTTGATCATTGTGCAGATGAAATACAAAAATTTCTAGGGAAAATAGAACGTGTTCTTTTTGTTCCATATGCTAGGCCAAGTGGTATGACTCATGACGAATATACAAAGATTGCTCGTGAACGTTTTGAAAAAATGGGTTTTGAGTTAACAGGGATTCATGAATATGATGATCCTAAAAAGGCAGTAAAAAATGCTGATGCGGTATTTATTGGTGGTGGGAATACATTTGTTTTATTAAATGGGCTTTACAAGTCAGACATCCTCAAAGTTATTAGAAAAAAAGTAAGTGAGGGTATGCCTTATATTGGTACAAGTGCTGGTTCAAATGTTGCCTGTAAAAGCATCAAAACTACTAACGACATGCCAATTATGTATCCGCCAAGTTTTGAAGCACTTGGGCTTGTTCCTTTTAACATTAATCCACATTACATCGACCCGGACTCCAGTTTGAAACACATGGGTGAAACACGTGAGACCAGAATAAAAGAATTTCATTTTTACAATGATGAATATGTTGTTGGATTAAGAGAAGGTGCAATGTTACATATTGTTGGAAATAGAATTATATTGAAGGGAAGCACTGGCGCAAGGATTTTTAAGAAAAAAGAAGCAGTCGAATGCAAGCCAGACGATAATTTAGACTTTTTATTAAAATAACGTTTTTTGCTTCATCATATTTTGTATATTTGAGTATTTTTTCAATGTTGGTTCAATTCGCTCTTGAGAAAAATGATGCGCGTCGCATAAAATTTTGAATACCTTTTCATTATCGGGTTCTGACCATTCTAGAGTGTAATCATTTGTTACATTTGGCCTCAAAAAGATTTTTCGTATTTCTGCAATTTCTTCAAATGTTGGTGCGTTTTCACCACCAAATGTTGCTATTGCATTTTTGATGTTGCCTGTTTTTTTAATAAGTTTCAAACTTTTCTTAGGGCCAATTCCTTTAATTCCATCGTTGAAGTCCGTTCCTATTAATATTGCCATATCTACCAGTTGTTTATGCGTTATACCTAGAATTTTAAGGTTCTGCTCTAGCCGAATTTGCTTTGGATATACTTTTGTATAAGACTCTTTACCGGGTTTTTTCCGTCTCTGGGATGATGTTAAATTTCTAATGAGCACAGGCGATCCAATTAACAGGCAGTCAAAATCCTGTGAACCGGCAGCATATGCATCCCCTTTTTTAACCATGTAACTAGCCTGTGCTTCCCCCTCACTTGGCGCTTGGACATACGGGATTCCAAGTGCATCAAGTAGCTCTTTACTTTGCTTTACCATTTCGTCTGTAAGTCTGCTTGTTTGCTGTGCTTTTGACCGCGCTTTTGCAAGATCTCCCGCGTCCAGCGCTTCTTCCCATTCCTTTTCAGCGATTTCTTTTCTTCTCCTTCGCCCTTCAATGGTTTTTGCCTTTAGCGGATGCGGTTTTCCATCGAAAGAATAAACAGGGCGTATGCGCGCCTCTACCAAGGTAGCAGTACGATGAAAAAGACCAGATAGATGAGATGTAATTTCTCCATTTTGATCTTTTAATGGCGTTCCATCTCTTTGTCGTATACTTGCAAGGAATTGATACAAAACATTGTGAGCATCAATGGCAATTACTCTATCATGGAGATCGTTGATTGAAATCGTCTCTTTTCTAAACAGTGATCCTATGTCTACTCCCATCTAAATCAGATTTCAGAATGCAGAATGTGAATATAGACTTTACTTAGGCGATAATTTTAAAGAAGGAAATCACATTCCCACTTCGATGAAACGAGACATTATTTCCATGCTTGATGTTAAAGACGATCTTGAAGAAATCATTGATCTAGGTATTGATCTTAAAAAGAAATCTAAAAATGGCAAAAACATTGAACTTCTAAAGGGTAAGACGCTTGGTATGATTTTTGAAAAAAGTAGTACTCGTACACGTGTAAGTTTTGAAACAGGTATGACAAAACTTGGTGGTCACGCAATTTTTCTAGGTAAAAATGATATTCAACTTGGTCGTGGAGAAACCATAGAAGATACGGCACTTGTTCTTTCGCGTTATGTTGATATTATTATGTTTAGAGCAATGAAAAATGAGGACATGATTGAACTTGCAAAACATGCAACAGTACCGGTTATCTCGGGACTTGATGACAAGGAACACCCATGTCAGGTTGTAACTGATCTTATGACAATAAAAGAACGCAAAGGAGAGCTAAAAGGCCTTAATTTTGTGTATCTTGGTGATGGAAAAAACAACATGGCAAATTCATATCTTTTAGGTTGCGCAATAGCTGGCATGAATGCAAAAATTGTATCACCAAAGAAATATTGGCCTGATCAGTTTTATGTCGATGAGGCAGAGAAGTTCGGTGTAAAAGTAGAAGTAACAGACAAGGTAGAGGATTCAACAAAAAATGCCGATGTTGTTGCAACAGATACTTGGGTTTCAATGGGCGATGAGGAGCAGAAACAACAAAGGCTCAGAGAGTTCGAAGGATACACTGTAAACAAAGAGCTTATGAGCAAAGCAAAACCTGATGCGATATTTTTACATTGCTTGCCTGCATATTATGACTATGAAGTTACCAAAGAAGTTGCACATGGGCCACAAAGCGTAATTTTTGATGAAGCTGAAAATAGAATGTGGGCACAAAATGCGATAATGGTAACACTTTGCAAATAAATTTTAGCTAAGGATTTTATCTAGCATTTTTTTCTTGTTTGCATATTTTATCTCTTGAGCGATTCTTCTACCTGTTGAAAGATCAGGTTGAATCAGTTCTGAATAAGGGCTGCCCGAGATATATGGATTAGTCCCTGCTACAATTCTTGCAGATATCTCAAAGACTTTAAACTCAAGATCTTCTGTAACAACGGTCTCAAGACAAAATGAACCAATTACCCCACCAAATAGATCAAGGGATTTTTCAACAACGCCTTCACCCATTTTGAAAACTTTTGGAAGCAATGATTCTCTTATGACAATTGGTATGTTGCCTGTTACAACAAATGTTGGATGGATTCCTAGCTCCTCCAATTCCTGAATGGATCCTAGACGTTGCACCTCATCTATTGTTGTCTCATCACGCCTATCCATTGACAATAGTTGAAGACTACCTTTGCTTAGTTTATACGCATCATTTTTTATTGGCGAGTAAAAATAATGAAGATAATAACGGGTTCCCATTACAAATTCTTGGATTACAAACGATTTATCTTTTTCTATCCTAGCTTTGAATTCTTCATATGTTTTTGCAATGAAAAAACCACGCCCCCCCTTGGCACCATGATATTTGACTATTACAGGATTGTCAATATCTTTCGGGTTTTTAATTTCCTGAGGCATTGTGAGACCAGCACCCTCAAGCCATTTTCTCTCCTTATTTCTATCAGATTCCCACATGAGAACATTCCGATTACCAAAAGTCGGAATGTCAAGAGTTGAAAACTTATTCGCACCAAGGTATTCGACAAAAGATCCGTGGGGAATGATGATAACGTTTTTTTCTTTTAGTTCTTCTGTTCTATCAAGAATTTCTTTATAACCGTCAACCATCATGAATTCATCTGGCCTACCTAGTGGAAACGCATCATAAAACTTCTTTTTCTCACCAACAGCAATGCCCAGTGTTTTAAAACCCTCTTTACGAGCCCCATTAAAAATCTGCAAACTGGAATGAGAGCAAACTGTTGCTATTGTAAGGGCTTTTTTGTCATATTCCGTAAGCATGTCGTTAATGTTTATTTCAGTCATAAAGGCGACACCTTACAGCCCTTTAATGAAGGCGTCTGTTTTAATAGTTTCGATAGGTGAAAGCTATGTTTTTCCAAAATATGCTTTGACATGAGGCCGGGTAAGATAATAAAGGAACATCAAACCGACCGGTATGGAAAGTGCATATAATATTGCTCCAATTGTCCATGCCCACTCTTTTCCCTTTAACATGCCATAAGGTAAGATAATCGCTGAGATGACAAATATGATTATGTAATAAGCCCACAACCAAGCCCAAGACCATAAAGCGACATTAACATCTATCCTGCTATAATACAGACAAACAATGAAGATTGCGTTAACAATCGTTATGAAAGACAGGATTGTTACTCCTAAAGGCCGGCCAGACCTATGTGTTTCAGTGGGTTTTTTCTTAGTCGGCTTATTTAAAAACTCAAGTAGTTCTTTTTCGTTTTTTGTCAACTTCTCATATTCATCTTCTATTTTACCTTCAGCTGCTTGTCTAGATTTTTCAATTTTTGTCCCTTTATCTTTTGAAAGTTCATCTAAAAAATTTTTATACTCATTTTCGGAGTCAAAGATAATAGGCATACCCTGATAACCACAGTCCTTGCAGACGTCTCTATCGGCATATCCAGTCAATACTCCGTCACCCATTGTCCCCTGAAAAATATTTCTACTGCCGCACCTTGGGCATGCACTAATTCTCATTTCCAACTCACGTCAAACAGTAACAATTTTGTGCAACTTATATTTTTAGATAAGACATGTCAAAGAATGATGGTAATAATTGTACAACAATGCTTTAAAAACAAGAAAACAAAACTACCAAGTGATAACTATGATGATTGTAGGACAGGTATCAAATCCCGAAGAAGCAAAAGAGATAACGTTTATAGCTAAACTTTTTGTTGTTGGCCAACGTGCAAGGGATTTGGCACGAGAAAGAAAAAATAAGTAAGGCACGTCATTTTTCCCACAATATCTTGAATTACATTTCTCCTGGTTTTTCAAATTCATAATTTCAACACTCTCTTTTACAAATTCCCCTTGTTTTATCCAAAAAACCTTAATAGATTAAAGGATTGTATGAACACTTAAAAATATAAGAGAGCATATCCTGCTTTTAACTGGAGGACAGTAAATATGTCAGATCTTTATAATTATAACAAAGGGAAAGATGAGCAAACAATGATAAAGGCCGACATAGGCAAAAGGAGAAAGGAACGATTTGTTGAAAATCTTCGTGAAGGCGACGTTGTAAACGACTTTTTTGCTGTTAAAATGAAAAATCCGCCGCGAGCGTATAAGCGTGGGACATGGTTTAGCCTAATTGCATCTGATAAAACTGGAGAGGTTGGCATCAAGTTTTGGGGCGGAGACAATAAAGATCGTGTGAAGCGACTTTTTGACAGTTTTAAAGTTGGAGATGTTATACAAATACGTTTGGGAAATGTTGAAATCTATGAAGAAAAACCCCAGATTTCGATAAATGAAAACACTGGTGGAATGAGAAGATGCAGCCCTAATGAATATGATGTTAGCGACTTCTTACCCTCGCTTGAAGAGGAGCGTGTAAAAGAATTATTTGAAATTGTAAAAAAAGAAATTAAAAATGTGGAAGACGAACAATTGAAAAAGCTTCTATCTTCGTTTTTTGGCGATTCTGAATTTGTAAACGAATATACTCATTCACCTTCAGCCATGACGCATCATCATAACTATGTCGGTGGAAATCTTGAGCATAGCGTTGGCGTGATACGGCTTTGTAAAAACATTTGTGAGATGTATCCAGGGATTAATAGAGACCTTGTTGTAACAGGTGCAATATTACATGACATAGGTAAACTCAAAGAGTACAAAACAACAGCATCCATTGACAAAACAGATGATGGCAATTTTATTGGACATATAACAATTGGAGATCGATGGGTAAGAGAAAAAATAAAAGAATTAAGGGACAATGGAGAAGAATTTAGAAAAGAAATTGAAACACATTTATCTCACATGATACTAAGTCATCATGGGAAGTACGAATTTGGTTCGCCAAGAATGCCAAAAACAATTGAAGCTTGTGTCTTGCATCAGGCAGACAATATGGATGCGCAAGTAAAAAATTTCATTCAGGTAATAGAAGAGGGCAAAAAAAATACCGAAGAGGAATGGGGTTTTATCTGGGATTCAAATATTGGACGGAAAAGACCGATGTATCTTGGGAACAATTATAGGAGTTAAAAAAATATGAAAAAAGATATGATTGGGATTTTGTGTTGCCCAACATGCAAAGGAGATCTTGCCCTTAATATTAAAAAGGAAGAAAATGGAGAGATTATTGATGGAGCTTTTACTTGTAAAAAGTGTAATTGTACATATCTAATAGAAGATGGTGTACCTAACCTTATACCAAAATAAAAAATCAATTTTCCATAAATCTATTCATATCTTCCATAAGATTTTTTGATTCTTCAAGATCTTTTATGTATTGTTTAAAACGTGGTGCACGGCGATCAAGAATGATTGCTATTCCCCTGTCGTTTTCATCACGAATAAGACGGCCAATAGACTGGAGTAGTTTTCGCGCGGTTGGCGCCTCAACGATATATTCCCATCCTTTCCTAAATTTCATATCATAATATTGTTGTAAAACTCTTTGCCTGGCAGTTGGTTTAGGATATGGTATTCCAACAATTACAACTATTTCAAGTTCTTCAGCGGGAAAGTCAAGACCTTCTGAAATTCTTCCACCCATAACAGAAAACATAGCAGCCTTGTTTATTTTTTTAGATGCTGAAACTTTAAAATCACCAACAACTCCCATAAGTTCTGACTGAGACATACCTCGTTCTTCAACATATAAAGAACGAGTGATAGATTCATTCAAGCCACCAAAACGAAATGAAGTCATTACATCAAAACTTGGGAAAAAAACCATTGTATTTTTAGAAAATGAGTTGCAAATTTCTGTGATGTATTTTTTCATTCTTGGAATGACCTCTTTATCTCTCGTTATTTCATCAAATTTTGTTGTTACGTCTGAAACGAAAAGTATCTTTCTATTATTCTTTGAAAATGGAGAAGGATATGAAACGAGATATGTGTCTTCTGGAAGGCCCATTGAATCTCTATATTCTTCAAGTGGTTCAAGGGTTCCAGACATATGAATTGTTGAATGAAAGTGTTTCAAAATTTCTGTACCATATGCAGGGTCAAGACAAAACGCCTCAATTCTTGGGTTTTTCCCGCTTGACGCATCAACGATCAGTCTTGCATATTGACTTTCATCAAGACTAATCCAAGAATCCAAAAAAAGTCCAAGGCTGTGAAGATAGGATCTTGGAATTTTATCTTCTTTTTGGCGGTATTCCTGTATTTTTTCCCCATATGCAATAAGGTCAGAAATAATATTCGTAAGAGTTTTGCTTGTTATTTTAAATCTTGATAGAATTTCCGTTTCAAATTCATGTGATGGTATAAATGCATCACTTTTTTTATAGGGCGTTCTCCTAATGCCATTTTCTAAAAT
This sequence comes from uncultured Thermoplasmatales archaeon, assembly GCA_964384305.1. Lineage (GTDB taxonomy): Archaea > Thermoplasmatota > E2 > DHVEG-1 > DHVEG-1 > JAYEJG01. The sequence goes on from CAYLKT010000006.1 coordinate 10,287, forward strand.
ACCATATACGTATGTGTCTCGAAAATCACGTATAATATTATCTAGTGCTTTACAAAAACCAGACGTGGTTGATTTTCCGTTTGCAAGAGATGGATCTCCATATTTTTCTGCCTCTAAAATGCAGTTATTTAGCATCCAAGAACTGAGTTGGGTTGAATACAAATCTCTTATATAATTTGGAAGGTTGTGTGCCTCATCAACGATTAAAATCATGTCATTCTCGTCAACTGCTAGCAAGTCAAAAAGTAGATTTCTGATCATTAAATCAAATACGTATATGTATGGAACTACAACGAGAGACGCTTCTTTGACCATTTGTTTGTTTACTTCGTATGGGCATAATTTATTTTTTTCACAATAATCAATTAACTCTTCCACCGTTGGAATATTCTTTTTTACCCATTCTATTACCTTTTCTAATTTCCCGGTATTTGTTACAAAATTTCTATAATAACTGCAACCTTTTTTATCGGGCTTGTCTATCGTTTGTTTAACCTTTCTTTTTTGATTTGAACAAAATTTTGAAAGCTCTTCAGAAGACCCCTTGAATAGTTCAGGGTTGCTTTTGGCAAGAAGACACATGTTTCCCCTACCCTGCAGGCCTATGCCAAAAATCTTTTCTTTATCTCTTTTAAGTTTTTTTCTGATTTCACGAAGTTCTAAAATTACCTGACGTTGTTGTGCATTTGTCCGAGTAGTATAGATTATTTTTTTATTGTTTTCTAGAGCATATTCTATGGTTGACGCGAGCACACATATTGTTTTTCCTGAACCCGTCCCCGACTCGAAAATTATGTCTTTTTTCTCGTTTAATATATTCTTTAAAGTCTGCGTTATTGCCACTTGGTTTCTTCGCGGTTCGTAAGGAAAAAGCTCCATGATTAAAAGGAGGAATGCAGATGTTAGTAAAAAGAGTTGCTGGAAGGATTGTTAAAAGTATTAAAAGCAAAAATTTATTCATGATTGGTTTAGAATGAGCAATGATACGAAAAAGTTCTTAACAACAATAACAGGCGGAATTTGTATTGTTTTTGGAGTTGTTTTTCTTTTTATGTGCTATATGAAGTCAGGTATGATTGCCCCTGGTAGCAAACATCCAGAATCAGTCCTATTAATTCCTTTGGTACTTGGTATTCTCTTGATATCTATTGGAATAAATTACTCCTTTATTGTATAAATTAACAGGGAAGAAAAGAGACACATGAAAGCACCATTTGAAATAATCAAAAAGAACCTTGATGATGAAATTCCATCGAATCTGTTAAAAAAAATTCCTGATAAATGGGAGAAGGTTGGAGATGTTCTAGTAATAGTGTTACCTTCTGAACTTAATCGTTACAAAGAAGCAGTGGGGGAAAAATACGCAGAGATACTAAACTGCAGGACTGTTCTAAACGATATTGGAGGTATTTCTGGAGAATATAGAGAACCAAATGTTGAGATAATATATGGATCTGAAAGAACAGAGACAATACATAAAGAGAATGGAATAAGATACAAGTTGGACCTGCAAAAGGTCATGTTTTCTTCTGGAAATATTGATGAAAGAAAAAGGATGGCGGCAATTGCAGGTTTAAATGAAACTATCGTTGATCTGTTTGCAGGGATTGGATATTTTACTCTACCAGTAGCGGTTTACAGCAAACCAAAAAAGATATTTGCAATTGAAAAAAATCCAATTTCTTATAATTATCTATGCCAAAATATCACTTTAAATAATGTCACAAATATTGTGGAACCGATACATGGAGATAATAGAGAAGTTACTCCAAAAAATGTTGCTGATAGAGTGATCCTGGGTTATTTTGGCGGTACGCACGAGTTTCTGCCTGTTGCATTTGATTGTCTAAAAAACCATTGTGGAGTTATTCATTATCACGATACGTTTCCAAATGAGAACATTCCAGATATCCCCATGAAACATGTAGAAAAGGTCGCCGAAAAGTACAACAAATCTGCCAAGCTTATGAAATATAAACGTGTAAAGTCGTATGCACCTGGTATTAGCCACTTTGTATTTGATATTAAGATAGGAGAAAAATGAAATTAATAGTTTATCACGCAAATGAAGATGACCCGAAGAAATGCAGTGCAAAAAAACTAGCGAAATTCGGTTTTGCAAAACTCGAAACTAACATCCGTAAAACACCAAAAGACACGATACTACTGAACCCTTTTGCAAAAAAAAGCATTTCAAAAGAAGATTTATTATCTGCAAAGAAGCATGGAATTCTGGCAGTTGACTGCTCATGGAAAAATGCCGAAACCAGTTTTGATTTTCTTGATAATAGAAATCACTCTAGGGCGCTTCCGTTCGTTGTAGCTGTAAACCCAGTTAATTATGGTAAAGCTCTGAAGCTTTCAACACTTGAAGCTTTTGCTGCAGCGCTTTATATTTTGGATGAGGTTAAAAAAGCAGAAGAAATTTTGAATCTCTATAAATGGGGACCTAACTTCTTGGTATTAAACAAGGAACCTTTAGAGGACTATAGAAAAGCGAAAACAAGTGAAGAAGTGATTGAAGCAATGAAACAATACATATAATCACACTACGTTTAAGTAACCATTTGTAATATAGTAGACAAAGTAAGTGATATCATCAGGGATTTTATATGAAAAGTGATCTTGAAATTTTCTTTAAACCCAAAAGTATTGCAGTAGTCGGCGCATCAAAAAACTCTACAAAAATAGGACACGCAGCACTAAAGAATATTGTAATATCAGATTATGAATGCAAAATATACCCAGTAAACCCCAAAGAAGATGAAATACTTGGCATCAAATGTTACAAAAATCTTGCAGCAATTCCTGGTAAAATTGATCTTGTTTTAGTTTCTGTCCCTGCAAAAATAGTGCCACAAATAATAAAGGAATGCGTAGAAAAAAAAGTAGAAAATGTAATCATCATCTCATCAGGATTTTCTGAATCAGGAAACCATGAAGGTGAAGAACAAATAAAAAAAATTATCAAAGGAACAAATACAAGAATACTTGGCCCTAATGTTATGGGATACAAAAACGCATCTGATGGACTTGACGCATCGTTTGTCTTTGGAAACCCACGTAAAGGAAACGTGGCATTAATTTCCCAAAGTGGCGCACTAGGAATCGGAATGATATACCTTGCAAACAATGAGTTCGTGGGCGTATCAAAAATAGTAGGTGTTGGAAACAAACTAGATATTGATGATGATGACCTCATTGATTATTTTGCCAAAGACCCTGAAACTAAAGTTATTGGGCTCTACATAGAAGGAATAAAACATGGACGAGCTTTCATGAACAGTATCAAAGCATGTAACAAACCAATACTTGTAGTAAAAGCAGGTAGATCGAATGCAGGAGCAAGGGCAACAGCATCACATACTGGATCCATGGCAGGCAGTGATAAAATATATGACGCTGCAATTAAACAGGCGGGTGGAATCCGCTGTCGAGACATCGTAGAACTATTTGACATGGCAAGAGCACTAGATGGACAACCTCCATCTCAAGGTAACAAAGTGGGAATTATTACTAACGGTGGGGGACTGGGCATTCTTTTAACCGATGCTTGTGAGGCAAATGGTTTAACGATCCCTAAGCTGTCGGCAAAAACCTATAAGAAAATCGATAAAATACTACCAGATCTGGTTAAACCAAACAATCCTGTTGATCTTGTTGCAGATGCAGGTTTTTATAGATACGAAATTGCGACTAAAACACTTTTAGAAGATCCAAATATCGATGGGGTAATAGTTGCATCAGTACATGGCGGATATGCACGTCCAAGAGAGTTTACAGGTGCAATTCTTAAAATGGTCAAACAACAAAAACTTCATGAAGAATACAAGAAACCAATTCTTGCAACATGGGTTGGTGGAAGAGAATTTGAAGATCTTGTATGGGATCTTAAATCGGCAGGTGTTCCAATATATCCAAGCTCATGGAGAACGGCTAGATCTATGATGGCGTTATATCTGGAAGGCAAAAGAATAAAAAGAGAGCGAAAAAATTAATCTACCCACTCGACGCCCAATTCCTTTTCCCAATCCTTCCGGGAACCGTCCCACTTTTCTGCTGTGTCTTTCTGAACACATTTTTTACAAATTCCAATTATTTTGAAATAACAGGATTGGCAAACTGACCTGCCACATTTAAGGCATACGTGTTTTGCAGTTTTTTTACCGCAAATTTGACACATTCCTTTAGGTTTTCCTTTTTCAGATTGTTTTTTTTGTTCTTCTGGAACAGTCACATTTCCCGATTGTTCTGACCATTTTTGCAATTCCTCATTCATTTTAGTCTTTGAGTCTTTGGACATTTGCCCTCATCCATCCATTAAAATGGTTTGTCCTTAAATATTTTTGTTTATGCCTTTTTTATCACTTTTCTATGAACAAAGTTTGCAAAGAAATGAAACAAAGGAGTGAAAGTTACAAGTACTAAAATATGCCAAACAGTAAAATTTTCAAAAAACCAATTATACTTCATAATACCAATAAAATACAGAAAACTTGACATTAAAAAACTAAAAAACAAAACTCCAAGGATGAAATCCAGTTGATCAAACGGTACCCAGTTTGTCCCTCGCTCCTTACCAACTCGCCTTTTAAAAAAACTTTCAATAATATCACCCATTAGTGCACCAAAACATATAGAAAAGACTATTGGAATCATTAAAGGGAATCCAGTAAAGTCGTTGATCTCTATTGGAAAGTCTATCATTCTCCCAAACTTAGCAACAGCAGAAAAACCAAACCCTGCAGTCATTCCAATAAATGAACCAACAATTAACCCCCTCCAAGTCTTTCCATCACCGAGGATGCGCTTTCCATCCTTCCAATTTTTTCCAAAATCAATTGGAGTTCCCCCACCCACAAGTAAAGCAAAACCATTGGCAAAATACGCGGGGAGCACAAGCCAAAGTGCCTGAATTATTATTTCGTAATATTGCATAATATAAACTGTAAATGAAGATTATGCTAAAAAGCATTTGGAAAATAAAAGTACAAAAATTAGTCTTTCCTACTCAACTTCAAACCTTTATAACAGAACTTGCTTGATCTTTTAACGAGACCTTTTAGAGAGAGATTTGAAAGCGCAAAATTTTCTGCAACCATGTTTCCAAATCTTCCATCATCACCAACAAATTCGAAAATGTCATTTTCAAGTTTTGCAAATTCTTTGTCATTCAAAGATGCAACTGTGAAGATTTCGCTTATTTCGTTCACAGGACAGGATATATTGATATTAAAAGCAGAGTAGTATGAGCGGTATTTTTTTTGGGGTCTGCCATTTATTCCTTCGTCAGGCGTTGTCCATTTGGTTTCTACCAGTTTCATTTTATCAAAGTATTCAAGGGCCACTTCCCCATCATCCCCATATTTCTCTTTTATTTCACTTAATGGCTTCCATTCTTGCAATAGTTCATTGAAAACTTGTTTTTTTACATTGTTGTCAAAAGCCCTGAGAAGCGGAACTAAGTCAGCGGAATCGTTTACTACTTTTGTACGCATCATGTTATCATAATCCTTTATATACTACAACATAACCCTCTATATTTAATATTTTTGTATATAACTTTTATTATCGTAATGTGTGAATAAAATATAAACTTTGTGCTTGAAAAAATATTCAATAGGATAATATGGACTTGTCGGGATTTGAACCCGAGGCCTCCTCCATGCCAAGGAGGCGATCTTCCGAGCTGATCTACAAGCCCAATAAGCGGCAATAATCTGGGTTTAGCAAATAAAATTTACGTATAAAAAAGTATTATTAGATAGTGTACTATCTTTTATTGTTTGAAATGAGGCAAAAAGAACTAGAAATGATCTTACAGAAGGTACCATCTTTTGAAGATCCGTCTCCGAATCTTGAACAATATCTAACTCCTGCAAATATTGCTGCAGATATTATTTTTACAGCATATCAATTTGAGGATATTGAAGATAAAGTTGTTGTTGATCTTGGATGCGGTACTGGAATTTTTTCAGTTGGCATTTTCTTAGTGGGTGCCAAAAAAGTCATTGGGATAGATGTTGATAAAGACAGTATAAATATTGCGAAAGAATTTGCAGGAAAAAACAATCTAGAAATAGAATTCCTAGTTCAAGATGTTAATGACACTAGTCTTAAATGTGACACTGTTATTATGAACCCGCCGTTTGGCGCTCAAAAAAGTAATCAAAAAGCAGACAGAAAATTTATCGAAAAAGGGTTTGAAATCGCACCTGTAATTTATTCTCTTCATTTGTCGAAAACAATTCCATTTATAGATAAGATGGTTAAATCACTAAAAGGCAGAATTGATCACTCTAAAGATTATGTTTTTCCAATGAAATCAACACACAGTTTTCATGAAAAAAAAGTTGTAAACTATAATGTAACATTGCTGAGGATTATCACAAAAACATGAGTTAAAAACTAGTGGGATAAATATAATTAACATGTTGCTTTTATCTGTAATTGTTTAAATAGAGTTGAATTCATGGAAAAATCAAGACATAAAAATCAAAGAATTGGTGTTTTTGTAGATGTACAGAACATGTATTACTCTGCAAAAAACTTATACAAAACAAAAGTTAATTTCAAAACATTACTAATAGATGCAATAGCTGAAAGAAGGATAATACGAGCGATTGCATATGTTATAAAAGCAGATGTGAAAGATGAAAACACATTTTATGATGCTTTAGAAGAAATGGGTTTTGAGGTGAAAAGTAAGGATCTGCAGGTTTTTTATGGTGGTGCAAAAAAAGGGGATTGGGATGTTGGAATAGCAATGGATGTTATGAGACTTGCACCAAAACTTGACACAGTCGTCCTAGTAAGCGGTGATGGTGATTTCTCAGATTTATTAGAACATGCAAAAAGCCTAGGTTGCAGAACTGAGGTTCTTGCATTTGGTAAAACAACATCCCATAAATTAATGGAAGTCACAGATTTATTTATTGATCTCGACAAGGATAAAAAATATCTTTTAAAGAAAAAAAAATAATCGCCTGCGTTTTATCCGAAAATATAATAATAGGGTGTTATATCCTGTTTCAGCTTATAAACCAACAAAAAGCATAAGAAGGGATTAAAATTGGTGCGAACGAAAACAAAGAAATTTAGAGGATCAATGACTCATGGCAGAGGTAAAAAAGGTGGCCGCGGTGCAGGATTACGTGGAGGGAGAGGGAACGCTGGTTTGTTGAAGCATAAATTTATGTACATGACAAAATACATGCCGGATCATTTTGGTAGGCATGGTTTTAAAAGACCCCAGAGCATATTAAAG
>CAYLKT010000007.1:0-10719 GCA_964384305.1 uncultured Thermoplasmatales archaeon
CAGGTCCATCTATTAAAAATATATCATCATTTTTTTACCTGTTTCAGACATCCACTGTTAAGAGCATATTCATAGTTTTCCTCATTGTGGTCGCCAATAAAAACGGTATCGCCAACTTCATGTTTCGTCCTGGTTTTCCATTCCGTAAATGATTTCTTCACAACATATTTTTTAAGACCAGATCTTGATAGATAGGACAGGTTTTTATCTGATAAATTGGTAAGTTCCTTTATTCGTTGTTGTTTGAACATTGTGTAATTCCCATGATATGTTTTAACGGTATGATCTTTCATGAGAAAAATAGTATCAGAAACCGCATCAAGAAAAGTTCGATCATGAGATACGACAATAACGGTTCCATCATAGGTATTCAAAGCATTCTCTATTGCTTTTTTTGATTGAAGATCCATATGATTCGTCGGTTCATCAAGAATGAGGAAATTATAAGGTTGCATCAGTAATCGTAAGAGGGAAAGTCGTGCACGTTCGCCACCCGAGAGTTGATTGATTATTTTATAGATGACTTCTCCTTTAAAATTAAAGTGACCAAGTAGCGCCTTTGCATCGTTTTCATCAAGATCCTTATGGTCTTTCAACACTTCATGAACCAATGTGCTTTTTGGGTCTAGTGAAAGATGGCCCTGATCAAAATACCCATATTGCACTCCTCTGCTTATATGGATGTTTCCCGTATCTTGTTTCTCTTCACCAGTCAATAGTTTTAGTAATGTTGTTTTTCCACAACCATTGGGTCCTATTAAACCTATTTTTTGTCCAGAAAAAATCTCAAAACCTGCACCTTTAAGGATTGTCTTATCGTCAAAACATTTGCCGATTTCGTTACCTTCAGCAATGTTTTTTCCAGATTTAAACGATGTTTTAAAATTAAATCGTAGAAGATAATCTTTCAGAACCGGGTTTTTTACCTGGTGGGACTTCTCCATTCGTTTTATTTTGCTTGTGATCTGTTTATCATACTTATTTCGTCGTGTCATTTTTTGAATGGATGTTTTCTGTTGTTTCATTTTTATTAAGGATTTATTGTATTCGTGATATTTCTGTTGTTGTCTAAGGCTATTTTGTTCAAGATATTTCTCATAATCTGTGTTAAATACCTGGATGTTGGTTCCTTGGAAATCAAAGACCCTATCAACAAGATCATCAAGAAGATATTCGTCATGGGTAATAATCATCACAGAACAAGGCATCTCGATTATTTTATTCTCTAACCATTCAATTGTCTCGATATCAAGATGATTTGTTGGTTCATCAAGTAACAGGAGATCGCATTGGTCGGGTTGAACAAGGACACTGGCTAATGAGAGTTTTTGACGTTCTCCCCCTGAAAGAACATCGATTTTGTCTGTGGGGGAGATATATCCTAAGGAAACATCTTTTAGGATTTTCATGACTTCATTTAATTGAGAGTTTTTTTCTGATTGGCTGACCGAAATTTTTAACTCCTGGATCTTTTCAAGGACCACTTTATACGCATCTGAATTGTATATCTCGGGATTTTCAAGTTGCTTTTCATATTTTTTTAATTGTTGCTGATGGCTGTTTTCATTGATTTGTTGGGTGATAAATTGCTGAACTGTTACATTTTTTTGTTTTTCAATTGTTTGGCTCAGCATTCTAATCCGAAGGGCATCTTTGATGAAGATTTCCCCATCATCCGGTACCATGTCCTGTAAAAGAATGCGAAAAAGCGATGTTTTTCCACAACCATTCGGCCCAATTACTCCAATGCAATCATCTTTATACACGTCAAATGACGTATCTTTGAAGAGTGTTTTACCCTGAATTGTTTTTGAAATATTTTTCGCTTGAATCAATGTGCCCATTCAAGGGGCGAATAAACTTATACAGTATAGATTTTTAGTTGGAAAAGACGCTTAATAACTCATTTCTTGTAGGTTTTAAAGTTTAAAATTAATACTTTGCATCTCCATCTCCATGATAAATTTGATGATTGCGATTCCATAATAAGAACAACTGACTTATCAATATATGAGGCCCTGAAATGCATCAATCATGGAATGAAACTAATTCCACAAAGCACCCGGACTTAATACAATCCAGAAATGTTGCCATTGTCGTCGATATCAATATCCTCTGAATGAGGTTTTGCGGGAAGTCCCGGCATGGTAGTGATTTTTCCAGTCATGGGTACTAGGAAGCCTGCGCCAGTTGAAAAATGAATTTCACGTACAGTGATTTTAAAACCCTCTGGCCGACCTAGTAGTTTCGGATCATCTGAGAGAGAATACTGTGTTTTAGCAATGCAAATCGGTAGTTTATCAAGTCCCAGTTTTTTGCATAGTTCAATATCTCTTTCTGCAGATACCGTATAGATCACTCGTTCTGCACCATATATTTTTTTTGCAATAGTTTCAATTTTTTCCTTTACAGGTTTATCGAGATCATATAAAAATCGAAAGTTTGAGGGATTGTTGTGTATCAGATTCACTAGTTTGCCTGCCAGTTCAATTCCTCCTTCTCCCCCTTGATCCCATATGTCAGCAACGGCTATTGGGATGTTTTTTGACTTGCAAAAGTTTTCTACAATGTTTATTTCTTCATCTGTGTCATCAACAAAATGATTTATTGCAACGATTACTGGGACGCCAAAGATTGATATGTTTTCTAGATGTTTTTCAAGATTTAAAAGACCTTTTTTTACAGCGTCTAAGTCTTCACCCATCCCGTTTCTTTTAAGAGCACGTATGCTTACAACCATTACAACAGCATCAGGTTGCAGGTTACCTATCCTGCAGACAATGTTGAAGAATTTCTCGGCACCAAGTTCTGATCCAAATCCCGCTTCAGTTACAACATAATCTGATAATTTTAATGCCAATTTTGTTGCAATTAGGCTGTTCGTACCATGTGCAATATTTGCAAAGGGCCCTCCATGTACAAATGCAGGAATGCCTTCTATTGTTTGAACAAGATTTGGTTTTATTGCATCTTTTAATAGTACGGCCATTGCGCCAACTGCTTTTAAATCCGTTGCCGTAACTGGTTTGTTGTCATATGTATAAGCAACAATAATTTTTGTAAGTCTTTCTTTCAAGTCACTTAGATCTTTTGAAAGACACAAAATAGCCATAATTTCAGATGCAGGAGTAATTGCAAAATTATTTGCGTGAGGGACACCGTCTTTTGGGCCACCTAATCCAACCACTACGTTTCTCAGAACTCTGTCACTTATGTCTAGTACCCTGGGCCAAACAATATACCTCTGGTCAATGTGAAATGCATCGCCATGGTGAATATGGTTATCTAATAGGCTGGCCAGTAGATTATGGGCACTTGTTATCGCATGCATGTCGCCAGTGAAATGAAGGTTAATGTCCTCCATTGGTAGAACCTGCGAATAGCCTCCGCCTGCAGCCCCACCTTTGATTCCCATTGTTGGTCCAAGAGATGGCTCTCTTATGCAAAGCATGGTTTTTTTATCAAGTTTTGTAAGTGCCTGTGCAATCCCTATTGTCATCGTAGTTTTTCCTTCGCCGCTAGGTGTAGGATTTATGGTTGTTACAAGAATTAACTTACCATCTTTGTTATCTTTAACTCTATCAAGGATTTTTAATGATATCTTTGCCTCATGTTCCCCACAAGGGATAATCTCATCTTTCTTGATTCCTGCTTTGTCTGCAATATCATAAATATCTTGAAGTTTTGCTGACCTTGCGATTTCTATGTCTGATTTCATGCCAAAAAACAGAAGCAATTAAGGCATACTTATAAATTTTCTAGTAGGTGCAGTAGCTCGAAACGACAATGTTACATATTGTTCTCAACAATTTTCATTACTGCATTTTTTTTATCTGACGTACTTATTTCCAGTTCGTCTAATTCAAAAGAAAGTTTTTCTACAAACTCTTCGTCTTTTATTGAACCAAGATTAATTTTAACGTTAAGTATAGCAGATTCGACACCCGCTTTAGCCATAAGGGCAGAGACGGCCGCATCGGTTATCGAACTTTGATTGCCTTTTTCTGCAACAATTTGCGCTACGTCAAGTATTTTTTCACAAGTTTTTGCAGTTTCTAGAGGTACAGACGCAGCAGCCTTGTAACCTTTTTGTATTGCTGCAGATCTCTTCTTTTTTTGTTCTTCGGTTTCTTTCGGCATTTTAAATGCTTTTATTACATCGCTAAATGCATTTGTGTCTTCATCAATTAATTTTGTCAACTCTTTTTTTAACACTTCACTTTTCTTTAGGACGTCTTGTATTTCATCCTGGACATCAATATATTTTTCTTTTCCAACTGTTAAATTACAAACCATTGAGGACAAAGCAGCTCCAAGCGCTCCGGATAATGCTGCAACACTACCGCCGCCAGGTGCAGGGGATGATGATGCAAGTTCTGAAAGAAAACCATTTATTTTCATATTTGCCAATGGTCCCGTTTCCTGTATCATGTATTCTATGACTTTTTCTTCCGGTTTGAACATAGAAAGATCTGATAATCCTAACTTTTCTATAGAAATTGAGACAAGTTCTTCTTCATCATCTATCTTAAGATTTTCTTTTCCTGAATAGAATTTGCCCGCTAGAACCAAAGATTCTTTTGGGACAAGACCAACGATTTCGCTACCTGTAACCTTCGCACCTAGTTTTTTCGCTTCTTCCTTTACCGATTCAAAAACATGGTGTAGATTTACATCCTTGTAGTTGAGGAGATTCATTGACACCTGTGCAATATTTTCATCATACATCATGCCTCCAGCCTGAACTCCTTTAAATTTTCCGGGAATTCTCTCAGGTTTGCCGTCAGGTCCAATTATTCTGTTTCCTTTATTGTCCTTTTTAATTGTCCCACTTGTTCTAATTGCCCCAGATACTTTTGATGCAATGGACTTGTCATTTGTGTTTAGATTGATATTATATGCAAGAAGGAGACTTCTACAACCTGTTGCTGTTGCCCCACTTTTTGGAACAAAAATAGGTTTACCAAAATCAGGTTTAAACGATGGGTCCTTGAATTTTTCTTCAAGAGCCTCATATTCACCTTTTCTCACATCTGGAAGTCTGACCCTTTCCGGTTTTGTTGCAGATTTTGCATACAGAAATACTGGAACACCAAGTTCTTCAGACATTCTCTTTCCAAATTTCTTTGATAGTTCAATGCAGTCTTTTTCTGTCACTCCTTTTATTGGAATGAACGGACATACATCAAGTGCACCCATTCTGGCGTGTTCTCCTTTATGTTTGGTCATATCAATAAGGGCAACTCCTACTTTTGCAGCCTGAAATGCCCCTTCAAGAACCGCTTCGGGTTCTCCTACAAAAGTGTAAACAGTCCTGTTAAAATCTGCACCTGCATCAACATTTAACATCTTTACTCCATCGACAGATTCAACTGCCGCTGTAATGGCGTTAATTATTGATTTATTTCTACCCTCACTAAAATTTGGAACGCATTCGACTATCTTTTCCATGTTTGCACCGTAAACCCTTAATCTAAGTTCTTCTTTTAACAATTTGGCAAGATAAATGGAAAATGCAGATATTCTAATCAAAAATGCAGCGGAATTAATTACATTAAAAGGTCCAAACAGGGCAAGGGTAAAAGGAGAAATGGGTGAGATAGGGATAGTTGAAAATGGATCGATTGCAATTAAAAATGGAAAAATTCTTGAAACTGGAAAAGACCTGGAATACAATGCCAAGAAGGTAATTGATGCCAAAGGAAAAACAGTTATGCCTGGTTTTGTTGATCCGCATACTCACTTGGTTTTTGCAGGGTCAAGAGAATTTGAACTTGATTGGAAGCTTAAAGGATTATCTTACATTGACATTAAAAAAAGAGGCGGAGGAATTACCTACACAGTAGACAAAACAAGAAATGCTACTTTTGAAGAACTTTTAAGTCAAAGTAAAATCCGTTTAGATACAATGCTATCGTATGGAACAACAACTTGTGAGGCAAAAAGCGGATATGGGCTCAATACAGAAACTGAAATTAGAATGCTAGAAGTTCAAAATAAATTAAATGAAATTCATCCAATAGATATTGTTTCGACATTTCTTGGTGCACATGCCATTCCGGAAGGATATAATGCCGAGGAATATGTCAAAATTCTGATAGATGAAATGATTCCAAAAGCGAAGAATCTGGCAAAGTTTTGTGATGTTTTTTGTGAAAAGGGGTTTTTTTCTGTAGATCAGTCAAAAGCCATACTTGAAGCAGGAAAGAAATATGGACTTATTCCAAAAATCCATGCTGATGAGATAGTAGATACTGGTGGTGCTTCTCTTGCCGCAGAAGTTGGTGCAATAAGTGCAGGGCATCTCTTGAAGATTTCAGATAAAGGGATAAAGGATATGGCAAAAAAAGGCGTAATAGGAATCATGCTTCCCGGTACTCCATTTTCTCTTATGATGAGAGAATACGCCCCAGCAAGGAGAATGATTGATGCAGGGGTACCAATAGCACTTGCAACAGATCTTAATCCAAACTGCTATGTTGAAAATATGCAATTTATGATTCAACTAGGGTGTTTCAATATGAAAATGACGCCAGCAGAAGCAATTTGCTCTGCGACATTTAATGCAGCATGTGCAATTGGATTAGATAATCAAATAGGAAGTCTTGAAAAAGGAAAAAATGCAGATATTATAATTCTAAAATGTCCTAACCACATGAGTATTCCATATCATTTTGGTGTTAATCTTGTTGAAACAGTGGTTAAAAACGGAAAAATTGTCTGAGGAAAATGTAGATATAGATAATACCTCATTATGTCAAAATGAATGGGTGTTGAGAAGAAACATAGTCGTTTAAAAAGAGAACTTGGACTTCTTGACATTTTTTGTATAGCATCCGGGGCTATGATTAGCTCTGGGCTGTTTATATTACCTGGTTTAGCCTATGCTGAAGTAGGTCCAGCAATCCTCATATCATATGTAATCGCTGGTCTTTTAGTCATACCTGCAATGTTTTCTAAAGCAGAGCTCGCTACAGCCATGCCAAAAGCAGGTGGAACATTTTTCTTCATCGATCGAAGCATGGGCCCTCTTATGGGAACTATTGGTGGTTTTGCTGCATGGTTCTCACTTGCATTCAAAAGTGCGTTTGCACTAGTAGGCATCGGCTTGTTTGCTGTTTTACTTAATCCTGGTTTCACTGAATTGCAGACAAAACTCATAGCTGTTTTCTTCTGCGTAGTATTCACTATTATAAACATCCGCGGGGTAAAACATACAGGAAAAACACAAATAGCACTTGTAGTTGGACTTATTTCCCTGCTTGTTTTCTACATTATCGCGGGAATGTTCTTTGTAGACACCTCTAATTTTACTAATTTTGCGCCATATGGTTTTGGTTCTGTTTTTTCAACAGCTGGTCTTATCTTTGTTTCATTTGGCGGTCTAACTAAGGTTTGTAGTGTAGCTGAGGAATGCAAAAAACCTGGACGAAATATTCCTTTAGGGATGTTCCTCGCATGGGGCATCATCTCACTTTTGTATCTTTTAGTTATCTTTGTAACAATAGGCCTAGTAGAACCATCTCAACTACTTGGTTCTAACTGGCCGATTTCCCTTGGTGCAGGTACTTTTCTTGGAGGTTTTGGTATTGCAATTATGGCTATTGCTGCAATTCTGGCATTTATTTCAACTGCTAACGCAGGTATTTTAGCAGCATCTCGTGATCCAATGGCTATGGGGAAAGATCAACTACTGCCTGGGTCCTTTGCAAAAATATCAAAAAGAGGCACTCCAACTTTTTCTATATTATTTACTTCAGGGTTTATGATTATTGTAATTTTGTTTTTAGATCTTAAAGACCTTGTAAAAACAGCTTCATTACTGAAGATACTCCTATTTTTATTCGTAATATTTTCACTTATTATCATGCGGGAGAGTAAGATACGGCATTATCGCCCTAAATTTCGTTCCCCGTTTTACCCCTGGATTCATATTGCAGGAGCTATTGGACTTGTTTTTCTAATCTTTGAAATGGGGCTGGTTCCAATGCTTATTGTTGGTGTTTTCATTCTTTTCGG
Organism: uncultured Thermoplasmatales archaeon; assembly: GCA_964384305.1. GTDB lineage: Archaea > Thermoplasmatota > E2 > DHVEG-1 > DHVEG-1 > JAYEJG01. The sequence goes on from CAYLKT010000007.1 coordinate 8,020, forward strand.
ATTTGTCTGGTACTGGTTTTTTGCAAGAGACAAAATATGGAGAGAATATGCACTGCTCCATATAGTTGAGAGACTTACAGGTGAAAAATCAACTGGATACCTTGTGGATGAAGAACTAAGAGAAATTCTTATTGATAGAGATGAAATAACCGAAGAAAGATTTGAAAATATTATTAAAAATTGTGAAGTAATTGATTTGTACAAATATCTTTTACCTGATGAACTTGCAAAACTTTTGGCTGAAAAGTTATCACCAAAAATTGGTATAAACGAAGATAAACTGTACAATCTCATCAAAAAAAGAGAGAAAGACTCAAATATAGTTATCCATCCAGGAGTTGCAATAGTTTCTCATGTGATAAAAGGTCGTGATAAATTTGAACTACTTCTTGTGAGAAGCAAAAAAGGAATGATTTTATCAGAGGATGTTGATCCAATTCATGCATTTTTTATAATTGTTTCATCTCCTGATCAACAAAATTTCTACATGCATACTCTAATGTGGATGGTTCAAATTGCAGAAGAAACAGATTTTGAAGGTGAATGGCTGAATGCAAAAGACGCTGATGAGTTAAAAAGCATTATACTAAAATCATGGAAGACGGGAAGGGAAACTTAAATCTTCAATCCTTTATAGAGCCTCGGATTCGACAAATCTTTTCGTAGATTTCTCCCCGATATTGGCATCGTCTTCCAGAATAAAGATGTTAGAATTTAATTATTTTGTTTTATTTTTCTGTTTTTTCTTAGGCCTTACAACTTCTCCTACTGCTTTTCCACCTTGTAGATATGCCTCAGAAATATAACTGCTACGTTCAATTGCTTTTTCCATTCCTTTAGATTGAATTTTATCTCTCTTGTCAAGATCATCAAAATATTTCTTTATATGTTTAAGACACAACTCTTTCACCTGTCTTTTTTGCATAAGAATATTTACATGTCGCTATAATAGTATTCTCCTTCAGTTCTTTGTTTTCTGTCCATGTATGAATCTGGTTTATTTACTCGTGGCCTGTGGGTCTCTTCATCTCTACGGAATGTAATGTCGACATCTTTTAGAAAACGGTTCATGCCTTCATGAAGACTAAATGGTCCACGTCCACGTCCATTTTCTCCAGGCTTTCCATCAAAAACAATTAACGCATCACTTATCATATCAATGAAATACACATCATGATCCACAACCATAGATGATTTACCTGATTTTTCTACTACTCTTCTCACTATTCTTGAAGTAATCATTCTCTGTTCGCTATCAAGATATGCAGATGGTTCATCAATTAAGTATATGTCTGCTTCTTGAACAAGACAATTAGCTATAGCAACTCTTTGTAGTTCTCCACCTGAGAGTGTATTTATCTGTTTATCGAGGAGATATTTCAGATTCATCGGTTCAAATATTTCTGCTTTAAAAAACGATGATGTAAAAAGTTGCTGTGCTTTAATATCAAAGAAATCCTTAACAGTTCCATTAAAGTCTGGAGAAATGTACTGTGGTTTGTAACTCACCTTAATGTCATATTCTATTTTTCCTTTTGTAGGCTTTATTGCTCCTGCAAGCATTTTTACAAATGTTGTTTTACCAATGGCATTAGGACCAACAATACCTATTATTTCTCCTTGTCTTATGATGCCTTTTTCAATTTCAAGAGAAAACTCATCATATGATTTTGCCAAGTTATCATATGTGATAAGTATGTTCATCTGTTGTCTTCGTTTTGGGGGATGTGCAAAAAACTCTATTTTTTCACCAAATCTGATGTTCTCTTCTTTGAGGTATCCTGAAAGATATGTGTTTATTGCATGCCGTACGCCTCTAGGCTGTGTCACTACACCATATGCTCCCTCGTCTCCATATAGTAGATGTACATTATCACATAGAAAATCAAGTACTGCTAAATCGTGTTCTATGACCATTACTTTCTTTTTTTCTGAAAGTTCTTTGATGATGCGTGCAACTTTTAATCTCTGATGAATATCAAGATAAGATGATGGTTCATCAAAAAAATATAAATCTACATCTTTAAGAAGCACTGCAGCAATCGATACTGTTTGTAACTCCCCACCAGAAATCTCTCCTTTTTCTATTTTTTTATCAAGAATATTCTTCAATTCTAATTTTTCAACAATTGTATCAAAATTTCCAGAGTTATCTGCTTTTTTGAGTACGTCTCTTATTTTTCCTTTCATTATCTTAGGTAATCTATCGACATATTGTGGTTTAACAATGCTAGATACTTCATTATTTGAAATATTCTTAAAATGTTCATTTAGTTCTGCCCCTGCATAATACTCAATAACATTGTCCCATGATGGCGCTTTTTCAAAATCTCCTAGATTTGGTATTATTTGTCCTGAAAGCATTCTGATTGCTGTTGTTTTGCCTATTCCGTTTGGACCAAGAATGCCGGTACAACTGCCTTTTTTTGGGATAGGCAACCTGAATAATCTAAAACCATTTGTTCCAAATTGGTGGACGAGATCTGTCTCAAGTTCTTTCGCAAGACCAATGATTTTAATTGCATCAAACGGGCATTTATGGACACAAATTCCACAACCGACACACAATTCTTCTGAAATTACCGGTTTACCGCCGTCGCCCATAACAATTGTTTCGTCTCCAGCTCTAACCCTGGGGCAATACTTTATGCATTCTTTTGCGCAATTTTTTGGTTTGCATCTGTCTTTTAGTAATACTGC
>CAYLKT010000007.1:10819-15844 GCA_964384305.1 uncultured Thermoplasmatales archaeon
CCTCTTTCCTTGAAAATTTGATATGCCATGTTTATTTTGGATTCTGTAGCAGGTTTTGCTTTTTCTTCCGCTGGCGGTCTTGTTGGAATAGAAATATAACTCTTTTTAGGGTTTAAATCGGAAATAAAATCAGCAATGTCCTCTAGTTCTGACCTATTATCATTAATATCTTGGATAAGCATAGTTTCTGTTAATAGTGTGCCACTAAACGTATGCGAAAATTCCGATATTCCTTCCAATATTCTTTCAAGTTTTAGCGATCCATGGGGTCTAATTATTTTATGCCATGTGTCGTTTTTTATGCTGTCCACTTTCACAGAAACTAAGTTTGCCTTGCACAAATCGTCTTTGACGTCTTTCTTCCAGATCAAAGATGAGTTTGTAATAACAGCTATTTGGATACCCAAAGATTTCAACAGATCTATTTCTTTACCTAGGTTGATGTCCAAGGTAGGTTCACCATCAGGTACAAATGTAAGATAATCAATAGATTCTCCCCTCTCCCTCGATTCCTTGACTTTGTTTTTTACTGCAAGTAATATTTCTTCTGACTCATAGAATTCCCTACGATTAATCTGCATATTATTGGTTCTTCCAAGTTGGCAATAAATACAAGAATACGTACAGATTTTTGGAGGAATATTATTTATTCCCAGACTTTTGCCAAGACGCCTTGAAGGAACAGGGCCAAAAGCAATCATTTTTTGTTCGTTTACCATTTCAACGCTCTTTTAGACGTATGTAATTGGTTTACTTTAGATTATGGCCGTCATCGGTTGTAGCTTACATTTTTATATAACCTCCTTATTACGCATTCAACCGGTATATATTAATTAAGGGAGCTTCATATGCTGAGACCACGTAAAATCAAAAGATACTGTCCCACATGCAAAAAACATACACTTCACAACATTGAGAAAGTAAAAAAGAGAAAAGCAAGTGAACTGAAGCAAGGGCAGAGAAGATTCAGGCGCGTCATGAGCGGTTACCGTGGATTTCCAAGACCGAAGCCAGAAGGCCGTGAAAAAACAACTAGAAGGGTACCGTTAAAATACACATGTACAGAATGTAAAAAGACACATCAACCTCCAAGTCAAAGAGCAAAGAAGTTTGAAATAGGTGAATAAAATGAAAAAACCTGAAAGTAGATTTATAAAAGTCAGATGTAAGGATTGTGAAAATGAGCAGGTTTTATTTGATAAGGCAAGTACAGTTGTATCTTGTCACATATGTGGCAGTAAGCTAGCAATACCTATTGGCGGAAAAGCCAAAATTAAAGGCGAAGTTTTGGAAGTTATTGAGTAAAAAATGATAATATGGTAAAAAAAGAATATCCTGGTGAAGGGGATCTTGTTGTTTGTACTGTGGTAAAGGTTCAGGGTTTTGGAGCTTTTGTAACATTAGAAGAATATCCCGGTAAAGAGGGTTTTATACATGTTGCTGAAGTTGCCACTGGCTGGGTTAAACGAATAAGAAATCACGTAAAGGAAAAACAAAAAGTTGTCTGTAAAGTACTGAATATCGATGCATCAAAAGGGCACATAGATCTTTCTTTAAAAAGAGTGAACGAACACCAAAAACGGGATAAAATTCAAGAGTGGAAAAATACTGCTAAGTCGGAGAAACTATTGGAGATGGTCGCGAAGGCAATAGGAAAAACCATTGAGCAATGTTATAAAGAGTTCGGAAACAACTTGGTTAAAAAGTATGAGTCATTATATGGTGCTTTCGAAGAAACTGCTTATGGTGGTATAGATGCCCTCAAAGGCGATGGGTTTAGTGGAGATTGGCTTGTAGCATTCAACGAAGTTGCAAAAAGCAATATTACAATTCCATACGTTAAAATCAGAGGGTACATCAATGTTAATTGTTGGCTTCCAGATGGAATAAATTATATTAAAAAAGCTTTTACAAGTGCCGAAGAAAGTGAATATGAAGATGTGGAAATAACGGCAAAATATATAGGTGCTCCACAGTACATGTTGTCTGTACAGGCACCAGATTACAAAATTGCTGAAAATCAACTTAAAAAAGCTGTAAAAAAGATCGAAAAAGCAATAAAAGAGCATGATGGAGATTTTGAGTTCCATAGGAAATTAGAGGGGTAAATGTCTAATTTGCGTTATTGCCAAAGTTGTAATGAATATACTTTAGAGGATGTTTGTAATGTTTGTAAAAATAAAACTATATCCAAATATCCTCCAAGGTTTTCACCTCAGGATCATTACGGAGAATATCGGCGAAAGTTGAAGAAACTTCAAAAAGGTGAATAAATGGATTATATTGCGGTAAATTATCTTAAAAGGAAGCCAAAATTAAATGAACCAATTTTTGTAGAGGGCCTTCCAGGTATAGGGAATGTAGGAAAACTTGCTGTAGAGCATTTATTGGATAATATTAACGCTGTGAAATTTGCGGAGTTATATAGTAAGGATTTTCCCCCACAAGTTTTTATTAACCCAGATGGAACAGTGAAACTAGTAAATAATGAAATTTACTACTGGAAAGCAAAAAAGAAAACTCAGAGGGACCTAGTTTTACTTACAGGTGATTACCAGGGTCTTTCTTCACAAGGGCAGTATGAACTTGTAGAAAAGATTCTTGATATAGTTGAAGAACTTGGGGTAAAAGAGTTGTACACTTTGGGCGGGTATGGACTCGGTCACGAAATTGATGAACCTGCCGTGCTTTGTGCAACAACAGATAAAAAGCTGGTAAAAACGATGAAAGGTTATGGTGCAATATTCAAGAAGAATGAACCTGGCGGTGGAATCGTTGGTGCAAGTGGGCTTTTGCTTGGTTTGGGAAAATTAAGAGGCATTCAAGGTACATGTCTTATGGGTGAAACACCAGGCTATCTGGTAGATCCTAAAAGTGCAAAGGCGGTTTTGAGAATACTTACAAAGATTATACACATAAATGTGAGTCTATCTGAGCTGGAAAAGAAGGCAAAAGAAATCGAGAATATTTCGCATCAACTTAAGGAACTTGAGGCTGGTTCAAAAGAAAAACCCGAGGAACTAAAATACATAGGTTAAATTATATGCCTATTCCTTTCTACAACATTAGGTAGTCAAAAGTAAGAAAGGATCAAACCTTTTCAATTTTTTCTACGATTAAAATATAAAGTGACACTCCCAAGTCAGATTTCTGTACCGTGGGTTCTCCTGTAAATCTATATTTAACATTCTCTTCTGGCATTGTCCCATTTTCAATATTTGTAAGGTCCACTAACAAATATTTGTAGTTGGTCCCAGCGTGTTCTGTCACTTTTGAAATTATTGAACTTTCTTCAACATCATAGTACCCATCAACAGCTATTATCTTTCCAACATATTCTTCTGGATTGTCCATAATTATATCTGGAGTAAAAACCGGTGGAGAATTGTCTGGCGGTGTTGTAATTATTGTATAAGACACTGCAATTACTATCATGGATACCAATAACGCAATCAATATGTTCTTATCAAATAATTTTTTTCTCTTCCCACTTGACTCCATTTTAATCATTAACCCAAAATAACATCATCGTTTAAAACCCTATCCTTCTAAGTCAATTCCATATGTCCTTTTAGGATTTTCCTTGTGTATGATATAAGCATCTTCTAAAGTCATTATTCCTTTTTCAATTAGTTCTTTTGTCCTTTTAGGGACTGTTTTTGGTCCTAGTACCGCCCCTGGCCTTCTTGGATCATCAATATAATCTGTTTCCATTAAAAAACGCGTTCCTTTTCCAACTGCTGAAAGAATATTTTTCTTACTTGCCAGAACAGATGGCATCAGACCATAATTTTCGTTTTCTAAAATAAGTGGAGGAGAATAATGTTTCACAATTTTATCCTTGGAAATGCCTGCTTTTTTCCCCATTTCTACAAACTCTTTACAACTTTCTGATGTTGTACTTTCTGTATGCAAAATAACCGGAACACCGGCATCATTTGCTTTTTGCATTCCATAAAATAAAATTTGATTAGAGTCCTCTATAACTTGTTTTTCTACTTCAAAATGAGGCCTTCCGATTTCCCCAATTCCTACACATTCATTTTCAAGACAAAGCTCTGCAGCCTCGTCCATTCCTTTTTTCATAAGATTTATTGCGGCATTTCTTCCAAGTTTCTTGGCAAACAATAGATAATCTACAGGATATGGGCCAACTGTCACAAAAACGCCAATATTCAATTTCAGCTTCACCTCTTTTGCCATTCTTAAAGTTTCCTTGTATGCAGGCATATAGCTTTGTTGTTTTATGACAATCTCTGGCATTGGATATTGACAGAGGATAAAGTGGGTACCTCCAGATTTCTTGAAGTCTTTTACTGCATCTAAAAATCTCCCGTCCCTTCTAAGATGAAGGTGGTTATCAAATATAATCAATATTTTTTCACCCTGCAACAATCGAGATCGTCAACTGTTTAAACAATATTGAGGTAAACCAGTAATTAAAATTTATATTTTTTCTTGTTGTCGACTCTAGCATAATAATATGAAAAATTATTCTCTTCTTTAGTTTCCTTGCCGGTAATCATTTCTATGCAACTCTGTGCTAAAATCCAGCCAAAATAACCCATAAAAAATGTAAAAAATCCGGCAATACTGTATCCAAGTATAATCTGAATATACTCTTGCCCGCCTGTGATAAACAAAACGAATATACCTACGGTGATAAACAAAAACACAAGAAGAAAAACCCATCTTAATGCATGAATTGTGACCCTCATTGTTTTTTCTGGTATGTCTTCAAATGATATTTTTTTACTGGTAAATTTTGATAGATCAATCTGAGCGTTTTTTCTCCTTGGCATTCTTCCCCTCCTTGCAATCTTATGAGTGATCCCTAAAAAAGTAATGGTAATTGGCTTTAAAAAACTAATTCGCAGATAAGTATGCACATATATTACATATACATGTGCAGATGGCACATTCCATGATTTTCAAAAGGTTTAATAACGGGCAATAATTTAATGGATGTTGATGGAGAGATTATGAATAAAGATTTTTCCCATGAAGTGGAAAAAGAAGATTTGC
>CAYLKT010000008.1:0-1470 GCA_964384305.1 uncultured Thermoplasmatales archaeon
TCTTCTTTTTTCTCATGAGAATGAAGTTCTGCAATCATTGAATAAAAATTCTCAGGTATTTCAACTGATATGCCTTCATTTTTTGCAATGTTTTTTACAATTTCAGGAGGCATACCATGTGTGTCGTAGAGTGTAATGAATTCACTTGTACCGATGGTTTCTTTTTCTTTCAATATCTTTTTAACCAGTCCTTTTCCTCTTGATAGTGTTTCTGCATACCTTTTTGTTTCAATATCTAATATTTCATCGATTTGCTTCTTTCCCTTTTTAAGGGATGGAAATTCTTTTTCAAGGAGATTCAGCTGCACATTCACTATTTCTTTCAAAGAAACATTTAGTTGCAATTTTTCAATGAAACGAAGCGACCGCCTAATAATCAGCCGAGCCAAATATCCTGCTTTAACATTCGACGGCACAATACCATCACCCAGCATAAAAGCAAGACATTTAGAATGATCTGCAAGGGAGTAGATGCTCTGCATATCGGAAGTATTTTTAGTGCGGTCTTTTAACCACTTCAACATCTTAGGGAATACCACGTCATAAACTGTCGATGTTCCTTGGGTAATCCATGCAACACGCTCTAGTCCATATCCCGTATCTACGATGTTAAGTGGGTTGTTTGTATACTTTTTCCCATCAATTGTAAACTTGCCATTGTGATCTTCTTTCATATTCATGAAAACAAGAGTGGCAATCTCCAATCCTGCAGCCAGTACTTCCAGACATGGTCCAGCATTTCCACCACCCGACCATAGCTGTTCTTTATAATTGATTGCTTCTCTAGGTATTCCTATACATTCTACGAAATATTCATCACAAAAACGTACCGTGTCTTCTTTGAAATAAATCTCGTCAATATTTTTGTTAAACGAATGGTGCCCCATCATTTCAAAAGTTGTCAGATGGCGGCCACTAACACCAACATTTTCAAGGTCATTTAATCTGATACATGGTTGCGATATAACAAGTGGATTTGCTGGCGGTGGAACCTCGCCAGATGTAACATGGGGTTGAAAATCAGCAATACTGGCAATTGTTAGGTAAATATCTGTACGCCATCTTGCTACAACTGTGCAACGTTCTCCTGTTTTCGGGTAACGCAGTCTTGAATGATTGTTTTTTTCGAAAAAGGATAGAAAACTCTCGCGAACTTCTGCAAGAGACATAGGTTTTTTACCTAGGGGATTTCCAATAAACCCAAACTCTACGCAGGGCTGGTCTCCACAAAGTTTCGCATCTTTATCTAATGTCCAGAAATATGTCCCACAAGAAGAGCATTTCTTTCTGATAAATCCATTATCATGGAAGAATTTAAGGTTGCATTCTTTTTTAAGGAACTCATCCATAGAATATCACTATATTGGACCGGAATATAACGAAGGTTTATAAATAATATCTATATCAAATATTCAATAATGCTTGCACTATCAGTTCTAATTCAAATTGCAGAATATCTCATTTACGTTT
>CAYLKT010000008.1:1570-7351 GCA_964384305.1 uncultured Thermoplasmatales archaeon
GTTGAACTCTAAAGTCAGAGAGATGAGAAACAATATTAACGAACATAGAAGAACTAGAGACGAATTAAACGAAAGAGTCAGACATGCAAAAGAGCAGAGAAACGACTTTAATAAAAGTCACAACGAAATAAAAAGGCAAATTGAACAATTAGAAAGGGCAAGCTCTTCAAAATCTGGTTCAAATCTTACCGAGTTGAAAAGACAGTTAAAAAATCTTGAAAATGAACAGATGACTACAGCCATGTCTCCTCAAAAAGAAAAGAAATTGATAGAATCCATTTCTCAAACTCATGGCAGGATCAAGGAACAAGAGGACCTTTTGAACAAAGACCCCAAACTTAAAAAAGCCCTTGATGAGGAAAAGATAATTAAGCAAAAAGCGGAAAAACAGCATGATTCGGTTGAAAAGCTTGCAGAGCGGGCTCAGGAAGAACATGAAGAAATGATTAAGATGACAAAACAGTTAGATAACTTAATAAAAAAGGTAAATGGGGTTCATGAAACAATTGTAATAACCAAAATTGAAGCAGATGAGGTTCACCGTAACTTTATAGAACATGTTGATAAAATTCATGAGTTGGAAAGAGAGATATCTTCTAACCAGGAAAAAGAAAGAAAGACCAAAAAAGCAAAAGAGGTTTCATTTGTCCAGAAAGAGGCTAACGAGATATTTGGAAAATTCAAGAACGGAGAAAAGCTTAGCACTGAAGATCTGATGACTCTTCAAAAAGCAGGATTGATCTAAGCCTAAAATCCTCTCTTTGATACTATTTAAAGGGGAATATTCATGGAATGCGAACTCTGTGGCCGAAGTTGTGATTGCAGGCCAGCAATTGTCGACGGCGTAAAAATGATGCTTTGTCCGGGTTGTATGAAACATGGAAAAGAGGTTAGAACCGCATCAGATCAACCTGTAAGATCTAATAGAAATATTTTAGAGAGGATAAAAAGGCCAAAAGAGAAAGATATCTATCAAGGTATGAATAAAGAATTGATATCAGACTGGAGCAGGCGTATCAAAAATGCAAGAGGTAAAAAAGGCCTAAGCAGAGAAAAACTTGGATTTAAAATTGGGGAAAGGACTGTAACTATATCAAAAATCGAAAATGGAGACCTAAAACCCTCAGACAAAGTTGCTGAAAAGCTTGAAAAAGAATTGGACATAACACTGTTTGAAGAGGTAAAAGCTGTTACAAATGTCTCAACAGAGTCTCATTCAAAAGGTTTTACACTAGGCGATTTTATTAAAATTAAAGAAAAGTAATAGAATGCTTGAAGTTGACTTGAAAGCCGCTGTGAAAGCTTTAAAAGATGGAAACGTCATAGTTTATCCTACAGATACACTATATGGTTTAGGTGCAGACATTTTTAATAAAAGTGCAGTTGGTAAAGTTTTTAACATTAAGAAAAGATCGCTAGACGTTCCAATTTCTATTGCAGTGTCAAATCTCAAAGAAATCGAAAATATTGCACATGTTACCGAAAAAGCAAGGAAACTTTGTAGCAAATTTTTGCCAGGAAAGTTAACAATAATCCTAAAGAAAAAAGAAAATGTGCCAGATATTGTTACATCCAAACTTAGCAAAATCGCAATAAGAATTCCAGATAACGAAATAGCTTTGAAGTTACTTTCAGAATTTGGCCCATTAACTGCTACAAGTGCAAATATACATGGAGCTGCAGCCCCATACATTATAAATGATATAAAGATGCAATTTTGCAAGGGTGATGTATCTATCTATATCGATGCTGGAAGAATAAATGGAAAACCATCTACTATAGTTGATGTGAGTTCAGACAAAATGAGAATTATTAGAGAAGGGGCGATACCAAAAGAAAGAATACTGGAAGCGATTTAAAAATGGAAGAAGACGTTTACAAAAAATACAAACTTGCAGGAAAAATTGCTGCAGATGCAAGAGATTATGGAGCAGAATTAATTAAACCAGGGGTAAGTTTTTTAGAAGTTGCAAATAAAGTTGAATCAAAAATCAAAGAGAATGGTGCAGGACTTGCATTTCCTGTGAACATCTCAATTAATGAGATTGCAGCACATTATAGTCCAACACACGACGACACATTGGCCTTTATGAAAGGAAATGTGGTAAAATTGGATGTTGGTGCGCATGTCGATGGCTATATCGCAGATACTGCAGTAACAATTGAAGTTGAGACAAACAAGTATGATAAGATGATAAATGCCTCAAGCGAGGCATTAGAAGTTGCAATAGAAAGCATGAAACCGAATGCCGATCTATCGGGAATTGGCAAATCTATTTCAGAAACAATAAAATCGCATGGGTACAAACCCATTGATAATTTGACTGGTCACAGTTTAAAGCAATACAATTTGCATTCCGGAATATCTGTTCCCAATGTTGCAGAGGTATTTAACAAATCAATGCCAAAGGAGGGAGACGTGCTTGCAATAGAACCATTTGCAACAGATGGCAAAGGACATGTAATTTCTGGAGATGGGAGTAATATCTATCTTTGCGAAAAATCATTTAAGTCAAAAGTTATAAGAGACAACAGGTCAAAACTTCTATTCAACAGAGTACATTCAAATTTTAAAACACTCCCGTTTGCAGAGAGGTGGTGTGAAAAACTATTTTCCAATTGTGAGTTTGCTTTAAAACGGCTAACATTTTCAGGCTTGTTAATGCAATATCCACAACTTGTCGATGCAGGTCAAGGAATCGTAACACAGAAAGAACATACTGTAATTATTACGGAAGATGGATGTGAGGTTACAACTAGGAGTAGGAGAGATTAGAATTGTCAAAAGGGAAAACAACAAAAAAAGCAGATACAAAACTAATTAAGTTTGAAGAACTTAGTTGGAAACAAATAGATAAACTTGACAAAGATAAAACTATCTTCTTTTTGCCGATAAGTCCATTGGAGGAGCATGGGCCCCATTTACCTGTTGGGACTGATTTTTTAACAGCAAAAGATGCTGCGTCTGATGCTATTAAAAGTTTGAATATAAAACAACCTGATTTAACACATATTCTCTTACCTGCTATTCCTCTCGGTTATTGTAAATTTAATACTGATTTTCCGGGCAGCATCTCTGTTAGTGGAAGAGTTGTTAGAGATGTTGTATACGGCGTTGGTTCATCCCTTGCAAATCATGGATTTAAATACCTAATAATATGCACATATCACATGGCCATCCCTCATCTAAGAGGCATATATTCAGCAATGAAAAAATTGGAAATGAAATATGGTATGAATGTCTGTGAACCTTGGGGCCCGTATTTTCATAGCAATGAGGTAGAAAAACGTGAACCAAAGCTTGGTTTCGATACAAGCAAAGAAAGACATGCTGGTTTTCGTGAGACATCACTTATGAAATATCAGTATCCATATCTTGTTGATGAGTCATATAAAAATCTACCGAACATTTATAGGGATATGAACTCCCCCAGAGTTCTTGGTAAAACATTCAAACAACTAGGTCTCAAAGATGGTTATATCGGCAGTCCCGCAAGAGCCGATGCCGATTACGGCAGATGGTTTTTTAATGAAACAGTTAATGTTTATGTTGAAGCGGCACTTGCATTATATGAAGGAAAAGAACTACCAGAATTGCCTAGATATATTAAAGCAGCTATGAAAGTATTATTTTGGCAATAATTTTTAAATTACAATCTTTCAATCAATGCATTAATCATAAGTGGCAAAAGTACAGTTGCATCTCCATCTATTGTTACGTTATCTGCCTTTTCTTTAATTTTTCCCCAGGATATTGCTTCTCTGGTTTGAGCACCAGAGAGACTTCCATCATATTCCACAGCTGTTGTAATATATACTGCATGATCAAGTCCGCCTTTGAATTGGTTCCACCAGATGGTATGATGTTTACTTATTCCTCCACCAATAATGAGTGCGCCACTTTTTTCCGCATCAAATATCATGTCAGATAAATCTTGTTCGTCTTTTAAAAGATCAATTGTAAAATCTCTGTGTTCTTGGTAATGCATCCAAATCTGTGAACCAAATGCCCCATCAGTAATACCTGGGACATAGATTGGAATTTGATTTTTATATGCCCAGTACAAAATAGATTCTCTGCATTTTTCTTCACCTTCGAGTCTTTTACCAAATTCCCATATTAGATCTCTAGTTGACCATTTTTGTTTTGTTTCATAAAGTTCAGCAAGAATCGGCTGCATTTTTTCTTCAAGGATTTTGCCATAGCATTCGTTTGGAATGAAGATATTTCCAAGTCTATTGACTCCCTCTTTGTATAACTCTGCATCATCTGCCATGAAATATCCGTGATAGTAATTCTTCCATATTCTTGCAAGGTCGTGATCAAGTGTTCCACAGGTTGTAATGACCACATCAAAAAGTTTTCTCTTTAATAGTTCTTTTATGACTCCACGCGTCCCAGTTGAACAAATACAAGCAGGAAATGAGAGAAAATTAATGCAATCTTTGTCTTTTATCATGTTTTCAATAATATCTACGCCAGTTGCTACCTTTTTAGCGGTAAACCCACCGGATTCATAGAGTTCTTTTACAAGTTCATTTGAATTCATTCCTTTTTTTAATTCAATGTCCTTGACTGGTTTCATTTTCATGTTGTTTCCCTCTTTAGTATATGGTTAAGGCGCCATAGCCAACACAAGCACTACTGTCGGGGTAGGCATCATAGGATGTTCCATATTTAAGCAATTCTACATGTTTTGCACCAAGTATTTCTGACGCTTTTAACATTGCTGCTACAGGGCCATAACCACACATTGAAATATTATTATTATAAACTGTATTAATAAGCCCCTTTGGATCCATTTTAAGGATCTTTTCTATGGCAAGTTTATCCTGTTTCTCTGCATATTCATTAACACAGTATTCTTGCGGGTGCGTTCTACCATATGCAAGTCCTTCATGAGAAAAATCGCTACTTGCAATTATTACTATTCTCCGGCCATCTTCTTTTATTGCATGTGCCATTGCTTCTCCAACATCCATAGCAGTATCAAAATCTTGCATTGTCATTGATATTGGTGCAAATGAAAACTCTTTTCCAAAGTATTGTAAAAATGGTAATTGGACTTCAATACTGTTCTCCCTAGATTTATGTGCCGTTTCATCCAAGTCTATTATGCCGCCTGTAAGTTTTTTTACTAAATTATGATCTATTGCTATCTTGCCAAGTGGCGTTTCCCAGCATCCACTTGGATACAACGCCACGCCGGATCCGGTGCCGGTATGGTTCGGTCCAAGTATAATAAAGGCATCTGCAAATCCATCTTTTGCTATGGCAGAATATGCATGTGCTGCTATTGGTCCCGAACAGGAATAGCCTGCATGAGGGGCAATTATACCTATGAGTTTTTTCTCCATTTTGTCGATATGTGGGATTGCCCCTGGACCAAAATCATGTAAAAAACTTTCTTCTATTTCTTGCAGTAACCTTTCTTTTGTACCTGCGTAAAATTGACCTGCAACAGTAGCCTTTCGCACTAAGTCCATACACTCATCGATGGCACATCAGTAGATAGCACATTAAACTTTGTCCACAAAAAATATAAATACAGATGGTTAATACCGATTTGAAGGTTAATTAGGTAGGTGTTACCTATGGAGACAGTCTGCTACATTGAAATAATTAAGGATGGACGGGACTTTGTTGCACGAGCGCATTTATCAAACGGCTCGACAAAGGAATACCGACACCAGGTATTTGAAGATGTACTTACAGAAATGGTGATAGATTTGCAAGAAGAGCTTGCAGAATCTGATGAAGGATAACCTAAAATCTTTTTT
>CAYLKT010000008.1:7451-11451 GCA_964384305.1 uncultured Thermoplasmatales archaeon
CCAATAAGCCCATACATCAGATAAACCATCATTTTTCTTTTCTTTACAAGAGCTTCGTATTTTTGTTTGCATTCCTCTGAACAAAGTGTTTCCGACACAGGAACTGCTTTTCCACATACTTGACAATGTGCATGTTGAGGTATTTTTTCTGCCATCTATATCAATTTCAAATTGTCCTTCTAAATGAAATACTTTTCTATTATATTACTAGAACCTTGCCATTCTTTACTTCGATTTCAACTAAAAAATCTATCAAAATACTAAATTCTTTTTCAATTTCTTCAGCACATTTACCCTTATTTACTACAATAAAAACACCCTTCACTTCAACCTTTTTCTCTTTTAGTGCCGAGAGTATTGTCTTAAGCGTCCCTCCAGTGCTTAAAACATCATCAACAATTACAATTTTATCTCCTTCTTTTAAATCATTTATATAAAGTTTAGACTCCGAATATCCTGTTTTCTGATAAACGCATTTTTCTCCAGGAAGTCCATAAGATCTCTTTCTAACTATCACAAAAGGGATACCCATATCAATTGAAAGTGCAGTTGCAAGCGGGATTCCCATTGCCTCTATTGTAACAATCTTATCAATTCTCCCCAATTTCTCAATTCTATGTTTTAACTCATCTTTGATCTCTATTAACAATTCAGATTTTATCTCTGGCACTCCATCTGTTATTGGGTGAACGAAATAAGGATACTTTCCTCTCTTTACAATGGGTGCTTCTTCCAAAGATTTTTTTAATAATTCAAGATTCATAATTCGTCAACCTGCATACATGCTTTTTTTAGATCAGGGATAAACTCATCTATTATTTTGTTTGTGACATGGGGCATTAACACAAGACGAATACACGAAATCCTATCTATTTCATTTACCTTCCAGCCATATTTTGTTAGCTTTTCAGCCACTTTTTGTGGATTCTTTAATTTTATACCAAGTACATTCATTGTTGGTTTAGTAATAAGGTTCAAACCAATTTCATCTATCCTTTTTTCAGTATAGGCTGTAACGCTCATGCATCTTTTGACAAGATCTTTATAACCATCAAACTCAAGATATTTTGCTACAGCATACGCTGCTGCGACCGGCCCTCCTGATCTAGTACCAAGAATTCCTGCTTGTCTTTCTGTACTGACACAATGAGAGTCTACACTAATCGGTTCAAGCCAATTTTTATTTCTTATTACTAAAGTGCCTAAGGGAATTGCAGAGCATCCCATTTTGTGTGAATCAACTGATATGCTACTTACGCCCTTTAACTTAAAATCAAAGTTGGGTAAATCGTATCCAAGTTTCTTTAAAAATGGTATTACAAAACCTCCAAACGCTGCATCTACATGTAAAAAAATGTTTTCGTCGGCACAAATGTCGCTTAGTTGAGGAATAGGATCTATTGTTCCAAGTTCCGTGGAACCTGCAATTCCAACAATCGCGGCAGTATTTTTTGTTATTTTTCTTCTGACGTTTTTCAGGTCTAAGCAATATTTGCTGTTTAGTTCAACAGAAACAAGTTTTATGTCCATTAAAGACGCAATTTTTTCAAATGAAAAATGAGCACTTTTAGGAATTATTACTTCTTTTTTTTTGGTAAGATTTTTTGCAATCCACATAGCCATAATATTCCCCTCAGTTCCACCGCCAACTATTTGCCCTACCGAATTTTTTGGCGCGTTCAAAAGTTTTGAGATAAAGGAAATAAATTTAGCTTCAATTTTTTTTGTACCTGGAAAAAGTTCAGAATCGCCAAGATTTGTTTCTAAAAATTTCATATATGCTTCTTTTGCAATTGGGTGTGGTTGTGTACACATTGAGCCAAGAATGTGTCCACTAGCATACGTAAAATCCTTTTGTCTGTAAGTGTCAAGATATTTTAGAATCTGTTCGCTTTTATTCTTTTCAATTTTTGGAGTCATTTTGTATATGGCATGATGCTCTACACAAAAAAGATTTTGCTTCATTTACCATCACATTCTAATACAGTTGGGGTTTTGCCCTCATATTTTTTAAAATTTGAATGTTTATAATTTAAGGATAATCCAATATATTTTAATATTGGTATATGTATTTTGGTTACATGATGGAAAAAGAAGCTAATACAAATGCAGAGGAGGTTACATCCTTTCTGAAACTACCTGTTTATACTCGCGAGGGAACTTATGTTGGGCATATTAGGAATGTTTTTATTGACATGGATGAGAGGCGCGTAAGCAGTTTACTTGTTACAAACACAAATCCAGCGCTGGTGGAAGGTACAGTGGATGTTGCAGTACCATATAGGTGGGTAAACTCTGTTGGAGATATTGTTATTCTTTCGCACTTCCCTGAAAGGGTTCATACAACGAAGAAAAAAGAGAAAACGGAAGAAGAGAAATCCGACATTGACATGATCGAGTAAAAAGATAACACAGTATTTTCTCCATAAGTTTCAGTTCTTATTTGCTTAGTGCTGTTAATTGTAGATGCAAATACTTTTATATAATGAAGATTATATATATTACTAGATTAATATAGGCTATTGTTGAGTAAGGAATGTACAACAATGTTTATATATCTGGAAATGTAAATATATATTGGAAAAATATAAAAAAATTGGTGATTAAAAATGACAAAAAGACTTAGGTCCGTCAAAGCAACAATCGTGATGGGAATATTACTTTTCAGCATATTTGTTGCTTGCATGCCGTCCAGTACAGCAGGAATACTGCCATGTAATCCCTATCTTAAATTAGAGTATGATGCAAGTAAAATTGAAGGGGATATTATGCCGCTTGGTGGAGCATCATCGATACCAATAAACATAGGTTATGAACTTGCCAGTATTTTTGCAGATCAGGCTGTTAAATGGCTTGGAGGCAAAGTAGTGCCAAGCATTGAACTATCAGTTGAAGGTGCACCAGATTACTGTACTGCTTGGATTGAACCAAATGTTGTATACCCTGAACTAAGCAAAACTTGGAAGTTCGCTCAGGCTAATATATGGGTGTCGTTTAAAGAGAGTGCACCTGCACGATCTGAAGTAAAACTTAGGATAAGGATGCATTCAAATGAAATAGCGGATATATTCTTTAAGATTCCTGAAGTAACCAATTATGCCGAAATCTCGTTCACTCCAGGGTATTTGCCAATTATCAGTGTTACACCTCAAGGGAATTTCAAGGAAATATGTCCTGGAGAAGTTGCTACATTTGATATAAATTTAGAAAACTTAGGTAACGCAAAAACAGAGGTTACGTTTCGCGTATTGAACTTCCCGGAAGGATGGAGCCCAAACATAATATCTAGTACAACACTTGGCACAGGGGTTCTTGGAGAAAATGCAAAATCTACCATCCAACTTATAGTGCAACCACCATATAACTTTGGATACCACAATGATAGAGAAACTATCCAAATTGAAATTGTACCTTCATATTATGGTGATCCTGCAATGGTGGGAAGGACATATACAGAAATGTTTACGATTCAGAGCAGGGGATTTTCAACACCTGGCTTTGAAGCTGTATTTGCAGTGTTTGCCTTAGCGGGCATAGCATTAATCGTCAAAAAAAGACAGCAGGAAAAATAGATTAATCATTGCACAGCAATTTAATATCATGATGCAGTTTTCAAAAAACACTGCATCTTTTTTAATTAAATAGCTGGCAAATATTTTTATATTTTGTAAGCTATATATATTTTGGTTACTAACGCAATATAATAAGAGTTGTGTAACAATATTTAAATATATTAAAAGCGAATGATATATTGCAAGAACGTAAAATGGCGGCATAAAATGACTAAACCATATAAAGACATTGCAATAATAATTACAACGGTATTACTATTAACTGGTGTTTTTAGTGCTTTTGTTCCTACAACACCAGCATTATTTAACAAACTTGCAGACCTGTATAGTGCTAAAAGCATTATAGAACTGACATATGATGAAAACGCCACACAATCTTCTTTTCTTCCACTTGATAGAGTGAAAGAAATACCTTTGGTAATCAATTA
>CAYLKT010000008.1:11551-13948 GCA_964384305.1 uncultured Thermoplasmatales archaeon
GGAGGAATTTTCTACTTTGATGTACCATTTAAACCAGGTTATTTGCCAATTATAAGCACAAAAGCGTCGGATAATAATATTAAATCGATAGGACCTGACGAAACCGCTAATTTTAAAATTGAAGTGGAAAATTTAGGCAATGCTAAAACAGGACTAATATGTAATATACTAAACGCACCTGAAGGCTGGACTGTGACAATTAATTCGAATGCAGCAGTTGAATGGGATATGAATAACGATGGCAATAAAAAAGAAACGCTTTCTCTTGTTGTAAAGCCACCTCACAACTTTGGATATCATAACGACAGAGAGGTTATTCAAGTTTCGATTACTCCATCATATTTCGACAATTCTTCTTTAGTTGGTAAAGAACATATTCTATCCTTTGTTGTACAAAACAGAGGATTCTCAACACCTGGGTTTGAAACAATATTTGTACTATTTGCCATGGCATACATAGTTTTTATTGTTGGCAGAACTAAGAAAAGAAGAATGAACGAAATGTTTGATGACCGTTATAATAAGGGGGGAAAGTAAAAATGAAACACTCAAAGATAATCTCCATATTATTGATAGGCATTACAATCCTTTCCACAATTTCTCCTTCAATTGTTGCACAAGAAAGTGATGATCTCAATCTTTTAGAAAAAGCACTGATAATGTTTTTTGAGCAAACATATTCCTTAGGCCCAATGGTCGTACCTTGGGGCGTTATGCGTCTTTCTGAACCAATTGCGTTTAATGCAGAGCCAAACGTTATAGATATCCAATATATGGGCAAGGCAGAAATAATTATTGGAGTAAAAGATCTGGAAACAGGAGAATACAAGCAACTAAAAGATTTCGCTCCGCCACCTCTTTTCCCTGTAGAAGAATATGTATTCAGTCTGGACCTGCCCGATAATGTCCCAGAAGGAGCACTGATTGCTAGATTCTCTCCCCAATCACTTGTAGTAAGTTCATTCGAAACACTTGAGGGGCAAATGAAAACAAAACTATCTATCGTTTCAAATATTCCAAAGGATGCTACTTTGCCAAAGGACATAACAGTTAGAGTAAACATATCAAAATATTCAACAGGTGCAAATCTTTATCTTCCACCAAAACAGGTGCGCAATCCTATCTCAAATTTTTTATGGTTTCTTTCTGCTACAGGTATAACGTTCCCATTTCCTTTTGGATCGTATTACAGTGGCAAAAGAACGCTCGATGAAGAAAGCATTATGTATGTTGATCTTGTGCTTAGAGTAGATCGGTTCCATCTTGCGGAGATAACTCCACCTCAACAAATAGAAATAGAACCAAACCAACTTACCTATGTACCCATAGAAATAAAAAATCTTGGAAGCCACATAGATACATTTAGTTTTACGATTAACACAAGCATAGATAATGAATTGGTAGTATCTCCACCAGATTCAATAACTCTCGAACCTGGTGAAGTAGGGCATACTTCAATAGGTATTGCTTCGCCTTTGTCATTTCGAGATCCCGGGACTGCTCATTCCATCCATATTGAGGCATACTCTATTTATGAACCCGATAGACTCTTTGATAATACTCTAGTTATTATAACAAGGGGTATGTATGTTTCAGAGATGAATACATTTTATTTTGCGTTCTTTGGAATAATAATACTTTTAGGGGCTATGCTCTTCTTTTACAGGCGAAGAAAAATATTACAAAAACTTTGTATAAAACCTGATGAACCTTGGGAACTAGAAAAAGAAAAGAAGTATCTTGATAAACTTGAAGAAAAAGACAAGGAAAAATACGATGAAACAATGAAAATGATGAAAGATGAGTACAAATCTTCATTACTGTGGTATAAACATTATTGCAAAGATATGCTAAAAGAATCTAAAGAAATAGCTGCAAAAGCTTCAAGTCCAACAAGTAAAAAATCAGACAAGCCTGATGAAATTAAGCAAAAAACCAAGCCAAAAGAGCTAGAACATAAACCTAAAAAGCAGGAAAAAACAAAAAATGAAACAGAACAACAAGTGGTAAAAGAAGATGTGCCAAAAAAACAAGAAAAACCAGAGCAGAAAAACGATGAAACATCTGAACTTGAAAAACAGAAAAGAAACCAGGCAATTCTTAAAATAAAAAAAGCACAGGAAAAACAAAGAAAGAAATTAAAATTATAATTTTTCTTTCTATCTATTTTTTTTGATTATTTAATCTATATTGTGGTTTATAGATGCATGATTGGAGAAACTCTAAAAAAAGCAGCCATAGTCAAAACAATAGAAACAATCAGCATCAATATCCAAATATTCTTGTTCCAGCGTATTATCTTAATTCCATCAAGGGGGCCAATTGGAAGCAAATTAAAAACAGCAAGAAATGCGTTTATTAAGCATATAAAACCAACTATTTGACCGATTTCTGTTT
>CAYLKT010000009.1:0-2130 GCA_964384305.1 uncultured Thermoplasmatales archaeon
CGATATTGGCTATGGTGGTCTTGATCATGTATTGGCAATGGGTGAAGATATTAACATTCTTGTTCTAGATACTGAGGTATACTCAAATACGGGAGGACAAGCTTCTAAGGCCACACCTATTGGATCAGTGGCGAAGTTTGCTGCATCTGGTAAAAAGACCAAGAAGAAAGATCTTGGACTTATGGCAATGAGCTATGGATATGTATATGTTACATCAGTTGCGATGGGTGCGAACAAGAATCAACTTATAAAAGCACTTAAAGAGGCAGAATCATATCCGGGACCTTCGCTTATTATAGCATATGCACCATGTATTAACCATGGAATAAAAGCAGGCATGGGAAAAACACAAAACGAAGAAAAACTAGCAGTAGAAGCTGGTTACTGGCCGCTATACAGATATGATCCAAGGCTTGCAGACGAAGGGAAAAACCCATTCCAACTTGACTACAGAGAACCAAATGGAACACTGCGTGATTTCATCATGGGCGAAGTAAGATACAACGTTCTCACAAGGACATATCCTGACGAAGCAGAAAGACTTCACAAAAAACTCGAAGAAGATGTAAACAATAAATACAAAAAATACAAGAGCATGGCAGAATAATAATCTGCTCGCTTTTTCTTTATTTATATCTTTTTTTGCAAGGTCTTTTTTACCCATTTTGTATTATCATAGTTTAGTGGGGCACAACTTTTGTTAAAACGAGCTGAGAAGATAGGAAATATAATAAAAAAATCAAAAGAAGTTCATATTGTAAGCCATATCGATGCAGATGGAATAACGGCTGGATCTATTGCTTATAAAACACTACAAAGACTTGGAAAAGAACCTTCAATTGAATTTGTAAAACAACTTGATAATGATATAGTGGAACAATTGAAAAACAAAAACCATGAACTGGTTTGGTTTACGGATCTCGGGAGCAGCATTAGTGTTGAAAGTAAAGATTTAAACAAAGTAATTGCTGACCACCATGTTTGTCCTGAAAACTCTGATTTTGATTTTCATTTAAATCCTCACTTGTTTGGACTTGATGGAGGATATGAAATTTCAGGCGCTGGTACGGCATATCTCATCTCAAAATCAATTGACAAAAAAAATGTTGATCTTTCAGCCCTTGCAATAGTAGGAAGCTGTGGAGATTTACAAGACAGACGTTTTAGAAAACTTACAGGAAAAAATAGAGAGATTTTAAAAGAAGGGGAAAAAGCAGGGGTTGTAAGTTCAAGAATGGACGTAAGGTACTTTGGAAGAGAAACACGTCCAATTTACAAACTACTTCAATTTTCAAGTGACCCGTTAATTCCTGGACTAACTGGGCGAGAATCTGCTTGCATATCTTTTCTTGGAGAACAAGGCATAAGAATGAAAGATGGAGATCACTGGAGAAAATGGATAGATCTTAGTAAAGACGAGAGAAAAACGATAATTTCAGGCATTGCAAAAATCCTTTTAACAAAAGGATTTGGACATAAAATGACAAAAAGACTTGTAGGAGAAGTTTACACTCTAAATAATGAAGATGAGGGAACAGAGCTGCACGATGCAAAAGAATATGCGACGCTTCTCAATTCAACTGCAAGATACGGGCAATATGATGTAGGGTTAAATGTATGCCTTGGTGATAGAGACAAGTATTTGAAAAAAGCCTTAAATCTTCTTAGGGGGCACAGGGCAAATCTTGTTGAAGGGCTCCAATTTGCAAAAGAAGAAGGAATTTTCAAAAGAGACTATCTACAGTACTTCCATGCCAGAAATGGGATACGTGATACTATCGTTGGCATTGTTGCAAATATGCTTCTTAACAGTGAAGAAACAAGTAATAACCTTCCAATAATCGGTTTTGCAAATAAGGACGATGGGCAGGTAAAAGCTTCAGCACGGGCAACTCAAGAACTTGTTGAAAATGGACTTGATTTATCTGCTGCTATGAAACATGCTGCAAAAAAACTTGATGGAGTTGGCGGTGGACATAACATTGCCGCAGGTGCAACAATTCCAAAAGGAAAAGAAGAAGAATTTTTAGATCTGCTTGAAACAGAAATTAAAAATCAGCTTTCTTCTTGATCTTGAGATGTTTTGTACACTTTTTCAATTGTTACTTCAAATAACAGTTCCTCGCCTGC
>CAYLKT010000009.1:2230-13541 GCA_964384305.1 uncultured Thermoplasmatales archaeon
GTTTGATTAAGACCATATGCAAGATTCGTCGTATAGAAAGTATCACCAATTCCAAGTTTTTTGCCACCATATGCATCCTCTGGAGCTATTGGACCAATGGTTGCTGTTTCACCTTCTTTTAATCCAATAAGCCCATTCATAAAACTCTCAATCATCCCTGAATAATATGTTTCATAGCCTTCTGGAGGATATTCTTCCAGATCAAAACTAACAAATATGTTCAATGGAACTCCACCAGATTTGTTTTCTGGATATTGATAAGACGATTCAAAAATCGTGTCGTTGGAGGCATATCTCCCAATATAATTTACATCACAACAATCGCCTTCTTCAATTATTACTGCTTCTTTAAAAAGATCGCTACCAAAATTTATTACAATAAATGCAGTTAATGCTAAAAGTACAACTACTACTAAAGCAACTAATGCCAATTTTTCGTTTTTCATAGAGCCGCTAAATAAAGTCGTTGTATATAAGATTAATTATATCTGAAAAGTCTATTTTTCTAAGATGAATCTGATGAGTTTTGCTGCAAGGATTGCAGTTTGCCCACAATCATGAAAGGGGCATACTTCCATTACATCAAACCCAACAAGACTATCTGAAAATGAAGTAATTATTTCTAAAACATCAAACGGCGTTAAACCAAATGGTTCAGGGGTTCCTGTTTCTGGAGCATATGCAGGATCAACAACATCTATGTCAAGTGTCAGATATATCTTCTTGTTGCCAAGATGGTTCTTCGTCTTTTCTATTGCATTTTTAACCCCTTTGTCTTTCATTTCAAAAGAGTCAATGTAAAAAAGTCCAGCATTCCTTGCCTCTTCAAATTCTTTCTTTTCAGCAGATCTCATTCCAAGTACTGCAATATTTTCTATATCTATATGCTCTGAAATTCTTCGTATTATGCAGGCATGGCTGTTCTTTTCATTTTCATATTCGTTTCTAAAATCGATATGAGCATCAAGCGAAAGTACTGCAACGTCTTTAGAAAAAGCCTTTACAACACCTGAAGTTATTGAATGCTCTCCGCCAATCGCAATTGGAAATTTGTTTTCTTTTACAATTTTTGATGCGAATCTTGTAACGATACTAATCATTTCGTCAGGCGACAGATATGAAACATCTAAATCTCCATAATCATGAAATTTTACATCTTTTAGGTCTGTTCCTGTTTTAAAATTAAATGTTTCAAAATTCCAACTGGCCTCTCTTATTTTTGCAGGGCCGTGCTTAGATCCAAACCTAAAAGAAGAAGTTTTGTCGTATGGCACTCCAAATATGATGAAATCCGCTTCATCAAAACTGGCTTCAGCATCTGCAAAGTAGTTTGGAAAATTCATACGAACCTAAGAGCAACAACTATGCCCTTGTGATTTTCTTTCTTCCAAGGGCCTCTAGATAAAAGATTTCTTTACCGGGTTCTAGTTTACCTTTGAATTCATCAGATATTGGCATTTCAAATGTTTCATATGTCTCGAGATCCATAAGCTGAACGTTATCACCCATAAGCGCTAAAACCTGAGCAGTTCTTTTGTCAATCATTGGAACATGCACTTTATGTTTAACAGGATGAACGACACTTCTTTTTTGCCCATCAAAAATACCAATCGCTTCAATTCTTGCTTTTGCTTCTCCATGTTTTCCTGGTTTTGATGTTGAGATGCCTACAATTTTGCATGGCTCATCATCAATTATTACGTATCTATTTACCCTAAGGGTTCTTACCTCAGCTAGTTGCTTCATTCTTTATTCCTCTGATATTTTATACACGATGTCGTGCTCTCTTGCTTTGTCGTTTAGTTTTATTCCGACATCGTCGCCTTCTGTCACTTTTTCAACAGGGTTCCTGTCTATTTGCATACTTTCAATTTTTTGTTTATAATCGGTATGTGCACCAACAACGTGAATTGTATCTCCTATTTTAAGTTCGCCACCAATAATCTTTACTGCAGCAACACTCACGTTTGTGAAAAAGTGATGAACAATTCCTATTTTTTCTTCAACCATATATCCACCAAATATAAATCTACAAGCAATACTTAAATGGTATTGTAACTAATCCTTATTTACGATTTCATAAATTGCCTTTTTTCCGTGTTTTTCGCAAATGAACGCTTCCCATCTTGAATCCCAACTCATTGAATTCCCACAAATGGGGCAAGCAAGACTGGTAATAACCTCCCTGTGTTGTTTTGTGACTGTTTTTAAAACTTCTGCTTTAACTTTTTGTGTTGCATCAAGCGAATCCATAACATACACGTTACCATTTGGTGGCAAAAAAGGAGTGTTGTCTGTCATCATCCTTTTTTTCCTGTATGCTTTCATCTGTATCTTGTATCTTTCCATCATAGTTTGTCTTCGGCCCATAATATCCAACCAAGCAATTTCTTGACATGAATATGGCTTTTATTTTATAACACTTGTTCATACATATCCAAAGAAAAAGGGCAATTACAAGGAATCGAGCTTTAAATTGTAAATCTTGCCAATTTCATTTAATGTTCCGAATACCTTGTTTTGGATGCTTACAATGCTTCTATTTTTCTCTTCAAGCTCGTATTCTTTTTCACCAGCAACGTATACCCTGTTTTTTCCTTCTACCATCTCAGCAGATTTTAGCATCTTCATATATCTGTCCAGATTATGTTTGATTTCATCAATACCAACAAATGCCTCTGGATTTATTGCACCCAGGAAATGGCACACTCCCGAGGGTGCATTTTTATCTTTGTAAAGATCAGAGCCTACCGCACCCGAAGATAAAATTCCTGAAAAGATGTCAACTATTGCAGAAAGCCCATATCCTTTATGCCCGCCAGTAAGTTCTTCGGCACCGCCAAGCGGTAAAAGCCCCCCACCAGATCGATTTAAAACATTATCAAGCACCTTTTGAGCGTTTTTTGTTGGAACCCCACTTTCATCCGTTGCCCAAACAGGAGGCATTTCTTTATTGTCTCTTGCATAACCTTCAAGCTTCCCTCTGGAGACTGTTGATGTTGCCATATCAAGAAGAAATGGCTTTTCATTTTTTGCAGGAATTCCAATTGAAATGGGATTCGTTCCAATTATTGCATCTTTTGCATTTGTTGGAACTACGAGAGGTGCTGAATTTGTTGATGAAATTCCAATTAAATCTTCATCGAGCGCGAGTTTTGTATAATAACCTGCAATTCCATAATGATTTGAGTTTCTCACAGATGCAAAACACATGTAGTTTTCCTTTACTTTTTTTATGCACATTTTCATTACTTTATGTGCAATAGGCTGGCCCAGGCCTCCTTTCCCATCAATAACAAGTGAAACTGGTGTTTCTTTTATTATTTCAAGATCCGAATATGGTAAAATTACCCCAGAGTTTATCCCATCAACATATCTTTTTAATCTTGCAACTCCATGAGATTCAATTCCTCTCATGTCTGCAGATACCAAGACATCCGATGTGATTTCAGCATCCTCTGGCGAAACACCCAATTTATTTAGAATGTTAACTGTAAACTCTTGCAAAATTGCAACTTTGACTTGCTTTGACATGTAGAGCCGTCCAACAGTTCAATTACAAATGCCGTATTTATCATTTTTTGGAATAGTTAAAGCAAACTGTATATCTTATTTATAAAGGGCCCTTTTTATACGGGTCATAAATGAACGTAGAGGATATTCCCATCGACCCAAAGATCATTGAGATTCTAAAAGAACACGGAATATCAAAACTTTATCCCCCACAGGCAGAAGCAATTCCACACATTATAAACAATGAAAATTTGGTTTTATCAATTCCCACTGCAAGTGGAAAAAGCCTTGTTGCATATATTGCTATAGCAAATAGGTTGTTGGCTGAAGGGGGAAAAGCCCTTTATGTGGTTCCACTGAAGGCTCTTGCAAGAGAAAAATATGAGGAACTACAGCTTTTTGAAAAATTGGGTATTAAAGTTGGTATTTCTACAGGAGACCTCGATGATTCCAATCCAAGACTTTCAAGATACGATATCATCATCTGCACATCAGAAAAAGCTGATTCTCTTTTAAGGCATAAAATTTCATGGGTGGATGACATTAAAGTTCTGGTCATTGATGAAATTCATCTTATTCATGATCCCAAACGTGGGCCGACACTAGAAGTAATAATATCTAGATTTAAAGCACTAAATCCAAAAACCCAAATTGTTGCACTTTCTGCAACAATTAAAAATGCTACGGAGCTGTCAATTTGGCTTGATGCAAAACTTACCCAATCTGACTGGAGACCCGTTCCACTAAGAGAAGGAGTTTTATTTAATAACAAAATAAAATTTGATGATGGAACAGTTGTGGCACTTGATGGGCAGGAAGAAAAACCACTAAATAGACTTGTAGAAAACTCGATTTCAAACGGTGGGCAATCACTTGTTTTCGTAAACACAAGGAGGTCTACAATTTCTATTGCAAATTCCTTGGCTTCGCTTATTGATAAAACTTTATCTGACAATGACAGAAAAAATCTTAACGAACTTTTAGAACACGCAAAAAAGGAACTATCGGAAAAAACTTCTGTTGATGAAAAACTTTTTTTGTGCATTCAAAAAGGAGTTGCATTTCATAATGCAGGACTTTCAAGCATTCAAAGACGAACGGTTGAAAGAGGTTTTAAAGAAAGAAAAATAAAGGTGATTGTTGCAACGCCAACTCTTGCCGCAGGAGTAAATATTCCTGCACAAAGAGTGATAATTAGAGACTTGTGGAGGTACGATGCAAATTATGGAATGCGACCCATTCCAATTCTAGAATACAAGCAACAGGCAGGAAGGGCCGGTAGGCCAAGATATGACAAGTCTGGAGAAGCAATTTCAATTGCAAAAAATGAAAAACAAAAAGAACAAATCTTCGAAAACTACATACTTTCGGATACCGAACCCATTTTTTCGAAGCTTGGAACTCAATCTGCACTTAGAATGCATCTTTTGGCTGCAATTGCGACAAACTTTGTTGATTCAGAGCAAGGCGTTTACAAGTTTATTGACAGTACATTTTATGCATATCAATCAGACACCTTTGCATTGAAGGGTGAGATAGATGGTGCAATTGAGTTTCTTTTGGAAAATGAATTTATTGAAGTCATAAATGGCGATAAATTCATGTCGACACTTTTTGGAAATAAAACATCCTCGCTATATATCGACCCTCTCTCCGCACTAATTTTGAAAAAAGCATTGGAAAAATCATGCGAAAAAGCCTATTCGGATTTATCCATTATCCATGCAGTATGCTCCACTCCTGACGTAAGATCCCTATACATTAGGAAAGGAGACACATGGGTTGAAGAAAAGCTTGATGAGAGTAAAGGGCAATTTTTAGTTGATGTTCCAACCCCTTCAAGCGAGGAGTACGAGTGGTTTTTATCAGATCTTAAAACAGCATCGTTAGTTGAGGACTGGGTTGGAGAAATAATGGAAGATGGAATTGTAAACAAATATAACGTTGGCCCTGGAGATATCCATAATATCGTTGAAATGGCAAGTTGGCTTTTACATGCCTCAAGAGAATTTGCAAGGATGTACAACTTTGACTGCGTCTCGGATATAACTGATCTTTTGATGAGAGTTGAATATGGATGTATGAAAGAACTGCTAAATCTCGTATCGCTTAAAGGCATCGGTAGAATAAGAGCAAGATCTCTGTACAATGAAGGCTTTAAAACAATTTCAGATCTAAAAGGCGTTCCGATACAAAGGTTGGCACAAGTAAAAACAATAGGCACAGGTATTGCAAAGAGCATTAAAAGTCAAATAGGTGAAGGCGATAAAGGAGCAGAGAAAACGCTTTCAGAATTTACAAAGTGAGGAAATCTCATGATCGAAATAGTAGGCGCCCAAGGAAAAATTTCTGATATCGAAAACTTTCTTGAGAAAGTAGATAAATATTCAAAGAAAAATGATGTTTTGATACAAGTATTTGATGCGGATCTAATCTTTGGCAAAAATCATTTGATTTCTGCATATAATCATGCAAGGAGAGCGTTTGAAAATAGTGCAAACACTGCAAAATCAATTGAAATGGAACTTCTTTTGTACGCATCTGGTGAAAGACAACTAAAACTTGCCATACCAAAAATGGGGGTGAAAAAGGGCAATGCAAACATTGCACTTGTTTTTATAGATGATACAGATAAAGGAATGGATAATAAAATAAACGAGTTTGTTTTGGAATTATTACTCAAAAAGAACGATAAAGTACTTGAAGGAAGTCTTAATACTCTGAAAAAGTTTGGACTGAATGATAGTGAAATTAAGACTGTTGCAAAAGATAGATATGAAGATTTGATTCTTGAAAAGATTGCAATGGTCGACATCATTAAATAAGCCCGCATGAGGTAGCTTGGATATCCTGAAGGCTTGCGGAGCCTTCTACTCGGGTTCGAATCCCGATGCGGGCGTTTAACATACTAGTAAGATTTAAATATGGAGTAAACTATACCTTTTACTAGTGTGTTATATATGGTTACGAAAAATAGTGCCCGAGTAAAACAACAGAAAAAGAGGGGAAGGAAACCAAAAGCACCTAAAAATCAACGTGCTGTTTGGGTTTGGTTAGATACTCCAAGTATGGTTGATGAATGGAAAAAGATGGCTAAAGAGTCAAATGTGTCAACCTCTACTTTTGTGAAAGAAATTGTTGAAAAACATCTTGCATCTCAAGGAGCTATAACGACAAGAGGCACAATTGAAGACCAGTTAAAAGAAGCAGTTCAACAAGTAGGGGAACTACGATCTGAAAACATTGAACTTAACAAAAAACTGGAAAGAATGGATACGTTACTTGATAAATATGAAGACCAAATCAAGGAATCGCAAAATAATAAATTCCTTGATGGTGAGTTCAATGGAATACGTGATTTCAGAGAGGAGCTTGTTGATTTATTAAGAGATAAACGTCAGATCAGAGAAGAGAAAATCCTTGATTTATTGCATATTGTCCCAAGTGATAGTAAAGGCATTAAAGCAATTGGTAAACAGATCGAGATACTGCTTGAGTATGGCTTGATTAAGCGGTATAAGGGAGGGTACCTGTGGAAAGGTTAAATGATTCAGAGATATTCGACAAGTATCTTGATGACTTGGAATTACAGGGGAGTGTCAAAAAAACCATTGAGAACTATGGATCTTCCGTCAGGGTTTATGTCGATTGGCTTCATAGTAAGAACCTCACTATTTTAGATGTTTGTGATATGGATAATAAGGATATCATTGAAGATTTCCTTAAATATCTCCGAAAAGAAAGGAAAAAAGCAAATGGGGATAATATCTCATTTGCAAGAATTAAAGTTATTTTTAGTGCTTTAAACAATCTGTATGAATATCTTGATTACAATAAGTATGTTAAGAAAAATATTATTTTAATTGTCAGGAGAAGATATCTTAAACAATACAAGAAAGGGTATGAACCTGCAGTTAGAAAAACAATTGATGTTGAAGAGATGTCACGATACTTGAATAGTATTCCAAATCCCCGTGACAAAGCCATCAACGTGTTATTTGTTAAAACAGGAGTTAGAAAGGAAAATCTGAGAAGAATTGATTGTGATGATATTGATTGGAACGAAATGAAAATACTGATAAAATTTAGATTGTCAAAAAAGAGAACTTTTCCCTATGTGTTTTTTGATGATGAATGTAAACGGGTGCTGAAGTATTGGGAAAAAAGAAGGGAAATGATTGCTAATTCAGATGAAAAAGCCTTTTTTGTAGGAGAATATGGGAGAAGAATTAGTAAGAATCTGGTTTATGATGCTGTTGTCAAATGGTCAACTAGATTTGGTCTGCATAATCCTAAATCTGATAGATTAGAAGATCATTTCTCTCCACATAATCTGAGACATTGTTTTACCACATATCTCCGGAGGAATGGGATGGAGCGTGAATATCGAAAGGAACTTCGTGGTGATAAAAGAGCAGAAGTAATGGACTTGTATGATCATATTGAGGAAAAGGAACTGAGACGAGAATATCTTGCTGCAATACCTAAGTTTGGTGTTTATTGATTGTTAAAAGCCTCTTAGGAACGGGATATCAAAACTACCTCATGCGGGGCGGTGTCGATGATTCTTAACTACCCATCTTATTAGGTTCCATCGCAATATTTGAATGGAAACAATAGTTAGTAAAAAAAGTTATGGCATGTCGGCATATGTTTTGACAATATTTTTAAGCCGCTGGGGGAAATTAGTGCCAATTACTCAATTCCCTTACATAAAAAAATGAAATAAATGTATCTGTTAATTTATTTTCTGCCAGTTAATAATTTACTTATAACATGTTTAGTCATATGTCTTCCATGAGTAATAACTTGTAAATTCTCAGCTCTATTATCAAGCTTGTTTCTATTCTTATGATGAACTTCTTCATTTGGTAAAAGTTTTCTACCAACTACGTACTTCTCAGCAACATTTACAAAGTTTTAATTTCTTATAAATCCTGTTTTTCTTCGAACTTTGTGTTTAACAAATTTCATTTTACAATTTGCCTTATTAAAGTCAACCAATACCATGTCACCTGCAGCAATGCGTCCTGACAAAATTTCTTTAGCAAGTGGCGTTCCTATTTCTGTTTGAATCTTGCGTTTCAATTCTCTTGCGCCAAATTCAGGTACAAAACCAATATCAGCAAGTCTATTCAATACTGCATCGGTAAATTGTAAGTCTATTCCTTGTCCTCGTGCGGTGCGTTTTACACGTTCAAGTTGCAACTGCTGTATAATTAGTTTGATCTGCTCTTTTGTTAAAGCGTGAAACAAGATAATCTCATCAATACGATTTAAGAATTCTGGCTTAAACTGCTGGTGAAGTACGCCCATTAACTCTTCTTTAAGTTTGTCATATGTCTTAGCTTTTGCTGCAGCCAGATTATCTTGAATAATATCAGAACCTATGTTACTTGTCGCAATTATGATGGTATTGGTAAAGTCAACAACACGCCCTTTGCCGTCTGTTAAGCGTCCGTCGTCAAATACCTGTAGCAAAATGTTATGTACATCGAGATTTGCTTTCTCGATTTCATCCAGCAAGACGACGGAATATGGTCTTCTCCGGACTATTTCCGTTAGCTGGCCGCCTTCCTCGTAGCCGACATATCCTGGTGGTGCGCCAATTAATCGGCTGACTGTGTGACGTTCCATGTACTCAGACATGTCAATTCTAACAACTGCATTTTCGTCGCCAAACACTACCCACGCTAATGCTTTGGCAAGTTCGGTTTTACCTACGCCTGTTGGGCCAATGAATAAGAACACTGCGATAGGACGCTTGCCTTCAATCAGTCCTGCTCGACTTCGAAGAATAGCATCAGATACTGCCGTCACCGCTTCTTCTTGGCCAATAATTCGTTCATGCAGTCTTTCTTCCATCTTGAGCAGCTTCTCTTTTTCCTCTTGAGTTAAGTCTGTCACTGGAATTCCTGTGACTTTGGAAACAATTTCAGCAATATGTTTTCGTTTGACTTCGGAAGTAGTAACGCCTTTCTTTTTGCGCCACTTATTTTCAGTTTCAGAACGCTGTTTCTTCAGCTTCTCAATTTTTGCATCCAACTTCTCAGCATCTTCAAATTTCTTGCGTAAAGAAGCTGATTCACGCTCGCGTTTCAATGCATTAATCTTTTTGTCCAATTCAGCAACTTCTGGTGGACGTGAGGTAATGCCGATTCTGACACGTGCAGCAGCTTGATCAATAAGGTCGATGGCTTTGTCTGGCAAGAAACGGTTAGTAACATACCGGTCGGATAATTCTACGGCCGCACCAATTGCTTCATCCGTGATTTTTACTTTGTGATGAGCTTCATAACGATCGCGGAGACCTCTAAGAATCTCGATGGTCTGTGTCACAGTAGGCTCAGAAATGAAAACTGGCTGGAACCGTCGTTCAAGAGCCGCATCTTTTTCGATATATTTCTGGTATTCATTCAGAGTTGTTGCTCCAATTAGATGTAATTCACCACGAGCTAAGTGTGGCTTAATAACTTGGGAAACATTCAAACCACCTTCTTCGCCAGTTCCGCCGGCTTTCATAATAGTGTGTAGTTCATCTACGAACAAAATCAGATCGCCTTTCTGGTCTAACACTTCATCTATAACTTTTTTAATTCTTTCTTCAAATTCTCCACGGTACTTAGAACCCGCAATCAACGAATTAATGTTCAGTTCGATTAATCGCTTACCCTGAAGCACTTCAGGAACTTCTTCGTGAAGTATTCTCTGAGCAAGTCCTTCTACAATTGCAGTCTTACCAACACCAGGTTCACCAATCAATACTGGATTGTTTTTTGTTCTACGCGCTAAAATCTCAATTGTTGTCTCGATTTCATCAGCTCGACCAATGACTGGGTCAAGTCTTCCTTCTCGGGCTAGCTTTGTTAAATCCCTCGAATATTTATCTAACTGAGGCGTGGAACTTTGTGTTTCTACACGCCCTTCTTGGGCTCCTTTGCCGACGACTTTAATGATTTTTTGCCTGACTGCTTCTGGCGTCAGTCCATATTTGCGGAGTAGGTCCCCTGCCATACCATCTTCTTCTTCAACAAGTCCAACAAGCAGATGTTCTGGACCAATATAACTGTGGCCGAGCTCTTGAGCTGCTTGGAAAGCTAGTTCGAATACATTTTTGATTCTTGGTGAAATATTTAGCTGGGTTGTTTCGTCTTTTTTGACTTCCCGTACACCTTTAGGCGTGTTTGCTTCAATATAATTTTTTATATCGTCTGAGTTGACTTTGAACTGCTTATAAATTTCTTTAACAACATCGCTATTGGAAATTGCATAGAGCAGGTGTTCAGTATCCACTTCGTTACGTTTGAACTTCAAAGCTGTCTGGGCAGCTTCTTGAACCAATTCCTTTGTATGCGCGGAGAGATACTGATCAATGTCCACTGCTTCACGATGACGAGGCGCAGGATATTCCTGTCCAGAAGAAAAGTCTCCTAACTCGTCACTGTCTTGAAAAAAATTATCAAATAAGTTGCCACCGAACATTCTGTCAAACGGTGAAGCAGACTGCTGTTGGAGTTTTCGCAAATCTTGTGCGCAGACATGTATAACCTTTTTCCTTCCATTTTCTAACACGGTAACTTCCGCTATTGCAGATCTCGTCTTACATATATCGCATACTATTCCCGGCATAATTTTCGCACACCTATTTATATCTCTTTTTCAACACTATTTAAGCAAGAAATCCCCAAACTTAAATATTCCATTATACTGTAAGAATGGTATATTGTTTCTTTATAAGTATTTTGTTGGGATAAAGAAATCATCACGAAAAAAGGTCGATGTTCATAAATGGAATGAT
>CAYLKT010000010.1:0-6686 GCA_964384305.1 uncultured Thermoplasmatales archaeon
ATCTCTTGGATTTATGAGAAAGCAAATGTTTTGAATATTTCTTATGATGATTTTGTAATTGTTTCTGTTGAAAGTGATGCAGTAGTTAAAGATAAGATTGTTTCTAGATGTGATGAGTTAGATGGTTTTGTCATAGGCTGAAAAAATTTAGTTTTTCTTTGGATATTTTTGTATTTTGGAACAGAACAGCACTAATACGCCCATCAAAAATAGTTTTTAAAATAAAAGACATAAAAAAACATTGAACCAACAACAAGTAAAAACTTGACCCGTAAATTATAAAAAGATGATTAAAGTTTAAAATATTGCACGATATTATGAAATATCTAAAAGATAGACCGCTTGGTTTATGGATTTTAGCAGTTTCAGTCATTTTATTTACAATTTATTATCATGTCAGGCCATTTCTTTGGGGCGCAGATTTATCAATATATGATCCAATGTTTACCCTTACACTCTGGGGATTTTTTATTTGGTTTAATATTATTTTAGAAGTAATTGGGATTTATGCTGTGACTTATGGATTTTATTATAAAAAGAATTGGGCGAGACTATATACTATTGCATTTACGTGCTTTTCATCTTTCTGGACTCTTTACTTTTTATTTATAGAAAGAGTATGGCCATATGAAAGATACATCTGGCTTGTGTATTATGTAATTGTAATAGTTTACCTAATGATGTCGCCTATAAGAGAATATTTTGGAGCGGAAAAACTGTTTCTTTGAACTGATACCCTATTGAAATGAATTACGGCGTAACGATTTAACAATAATTTGTTTTAATTTATCGCATAACCATTTTATCTAATTTTTACAGTAAAAAACAAGATGTTTTTCTATTAACCTTCAAAAACCTTTATTACGCCCTTTTTTATATTTGGTATTCCACTGCGGGCGGGTAACAAAGTGGTTATGTGGCGGACTGCAGATCCGCATACGGGGGTTCAAATCCCTCCCCGCCCTCTTTAAAATGGGGATTTTGTTTTGAGAATTAAAAGAAGAAAAATGGCTCCTTTGCTCCTCTTTTTTATTCTATTTATTTTATTATTATTTTTAAATCAAACTGTTAAAGCTGAAAGCCCTCCACAAATATTGATAAATGAAGTCATGTATGAACCAAATGGAGAAGATACCGAATGGATTGAGCTCTATAATATGCATGACAAACCAGTTCACATTGGAAACTTTTATCTTACAGATGATCCAAATTATACGAGCCCAGGAGGAGAGGGGTCTTATCAGTTCCCGAGCAATGCAACAATTGGAGAGAAGAATTATATCGTTATTGCCTACAACGGAACGACTTTTTTCGCCACATATGGATTCTATCCAGATTATGAACTAGATAACACTACCAAAAATGTTTCAACAATGATTAAAATAAGCGGAGGATTAAAGCTAGCAAATACTGGAGATGACATACATCTCTTTAATTCCAGTGGCATAGAAATAGATAAGATGTGGTATGGAAACGGTGGCGATAAAGGACCAGAAAATGCTGCTTCAACTGTTCCAAAAGGAAATACATTAGCTAGATATAATAATGTAGACATAAATAATCCCAGCCTTGCTTTTTATGATGGAATCATGCCCACACCAGGCAGCAAGAACAAGTTGAATTTAGACATAGAGTTATATCCATTATATATACCAAAAATACAACATGGTGAAGAATATAGTGTGCCTTTTGCCATTAAAGCAAATATAAGTAATCTCACATCAAATGAAAGCTATCAATTAAAATCATACATCGTAGGGGTCCCTTCTGGTGCATATCCTGCAACCCAGACATGGAATGGAACTACCTGGAAATGGTCATATTATTATGTTTTCAATATAACGACCGATGAAAATGGAAACTGGACTGAATGGATATATCTAAGATTTAAAAAAGATTATGTTGAGTATCAAAACAATATCAAAAGAAATGATGTAGCATACATTAATGTAAAGCTCAAAAAAGAAGACAATTCAACCAATGAAATCTCTAAACAAATATCTCTACTCGATATGGATGAGACTACATCAAACGGCACAACAGGCGGATACATAATTGGAACGGCGGAAAACAACAATACACTTCTGGAAAACAAAATAATTATTATTGAAAACAAATCAAATGTTACCACGGGGATTTATCTAACAGAAAACAACGAAATAGATGATGATTTGATTTCAACACCTGGGTACTATAAGATAGCCTCCCCAGTTAGTTCTGGGAATACTATAAAATTTCTTGATGAAGAAGGAAAAGAAATACATGTGATCACAAATGTGACTGTTGAGCAGGGGAAATATGGAGTTGCTATCAGTAGCCCAGAATCCTTTTATTTTGTTAAATTACGCGAAACACTTGATATCCCTCTTGAAATTGGAAACATTGGTGACTTCAATGATAACATAACCATATCAGTTGACCAGATATCTAATGGATGGCAGGCAACACTGAACCAAGAAAAAATATCTCTCAATCCTGAGTCAAAAAAAGAAATCGACTTACATATAATTCCTTATGTGTCATATGAGTGTAGAACTAGCAGTATAACTATTTCTGTAACCTCTGAAAAAGACCCTGGAGAATCTGAAGAGATAACAATTGATTTTGAGATTCTTGGACCAGATCTTACCATTAAAAACATTAAAATTTATGATGAATACGGTGAACAAAACAATATCTTTGGAGAAGGAGAAATAGTAAAAATAAAGGCATTTCTCAAGAATCTCGGTAACGAAAATGCAACAGATGTTAACGTCATGTTCTATTATGATAGCAAAGATGAACAGCATTTTATCGGAAGTAAGCAATATGACTCGATATCTAAATATCAGAAATACCCGTCTGTTGAATGGGATACAAAGGATGTAACGCCCGGCAATCATGCCATTATAGTAATAGCTGATAAAGGGAAACAAGTCGATGAATTAGATGAAACAAATAATGAATTGTCAACCGATGTAATGGTACATGATACAAGTCCCGCCAAAAATGGCAAGGACGTTTTGATAACTGAGGTTTATTATCATACACATGCCAGAATTAACAACGAATTTATTACGATCTATAATCCTACAAACTATAGCATAAATATTTCTGGTTGGTATTTAACAAATAAACCTTTGAAAACTAGAGCAGATCAAACAAAAATTGTTTTTCCAGAAAACACAACAATACCTTCGGAAACTTACCTGTATATCACACAAAATACCAGTGCCTTTACATGGGAAACTGGTAAAACAGCAGATTTTGAGTATGCTGTAGATTCTGATGACAACGTTGCTCAGATGTTTGCACCAAAACAATTCACTTTAAGCAATAATGGGGGTATAGTGGCATTAAAAGATTGGTATAATCACACTATTGACGCCATTATTTACGGGGATTACAAATGTAATATTAGCGAGTGGAATGGAACGCCTGTTCCAGATTCTGGATCGGCGGTTATACTAAAAAGGAATTTTGACAAAAACGGTTTGCCAATTGATACTAACACCTCTGGCGATTGGATGCACCCGCGTAGATATGGTATCGGGCAATCTGATTTTCCATATACAACTATCCTGTTCACTGGTGAAATACAGACATTCGTGTCACCAGACTCTAGTTTTGAAACAATAGTTAGTGAATTGAGAAAAGCAAACGAGTCGATTTATTTCAACATATACGAATTCACAAATCCTTTTCTATGCGACGAACTCGTTGCAGCACTTAGAAGAAATGTATCCGTGAATATATTTTTGGAAGGTTCCCCTGTAGGTGGCATACCAGATAAAGAAAAATACATACTTAACAGGATAGCAGCTTATGGCGGCAACATCAGACTTATTGTCAACGATAAGGAAAACGATGTGTATGCTAGATATATATTTAATCACGGGAAATACCTTGTAATTGATAATAGCACAGTGATTGTAGAAAGCTGTAACTGGGCTAAAACAGGCATACCAAAGGATCCAACGTATGGCAATCGCGAATGGGGGATAGTAATCAGAAGTAAAGATGTTGCCAAGTACTTCCTTGATGTTTTTCTTGATGACTGGGATACAAAACGTTGTGATAGTTATAGTTTTGATAAAATGGATTTCTCTGTTCCATATGATTTTTTTATGGATGAAACAATTCCATATGGATGGTATGAACCAAGGTTTGAATCGGTAATATACGAAGGAAATTTTTCGGCAACACCAGTGTTCTCACCAGATACAAGTTATTGTGCAATCTGTGATATGATAGACTCGGCAGAAGAATGCATCTACATCGAACAATTGTATATCTACAAGGACTGGAAAGATCAAATTAGTCCTTTTGTAGAAAAACTGGTAAACAAGGCAAAACAAGGAATAAATGTCAAAATAATATTTAACTACAATCCACGCTATGAGTCTACAAACGAAAAATGCAATATTACAAAACAATATTTTGAAGAAAATGGGATAGAAGTTAAATTCATTTACACAAATTGGTCATACTTTACAAATGTTCATAATAAAGGAATGATCGTCGACAATATGTCAGTATTAATTGCAAGTATTAATTGGAATGAAAATTCTGTCACCCGTAACCGCGAGGCAGGAATAATTATAGAAAATGAAGAAGTAGCACAATACTATGCAGGGGTTTTCTTTTACGACTGGAATCTTAACGCTCATGAAAAACAAAATTCTGAAATAAGTAGTTCAATAGAGCAAAACAAAAACACTATTTATATAGGAGCCATATTTACCATAACATTTGCAGTAATTGCAAGAGATTGGAGAAAAAGAAAATGGACGTAGTAATAAACTCACTATCGACACCATCAATACTCATCATCTGCGTAATGCTCGGCACGCTTGCTGTCGCATACGCTAAAAAATGGATGATGACATATGCATTGATAGTTTCAAATATCATTATTTTCGTTATAACCATGATTTACTCTAATCAGGTAACCTATGAGTTGGGATTTCGACCGATTTATCTTTCACTGGAAAATTCACCTCAACTTTACACAATATTTACTTCCATGTTTATACATGGTGGCTTTGCCCACATCTTTGGGAATATGCTCGTGTTTTTCTTCGTGGGAATGGCATTTGAACAAAGGATAGGGCGAAATAAATTTTTGATTATTTACTTATTGACTGGTGTGTGCGGCACACTTACCCATTCGCTGTTTAACCTAGGATCTGTAATTCCATTAATTGGGGCATCTGGTGCAATTTTTGGTATTATGGGTGCATTTGCATTTTCGTATCCAAGAGATGAGGTTGTTATGCCCATTCCATTAGGCATAATTATGATTCTTCGTCGTGTCAAAGTAATCTATGCCGTATTGATTTTTGCAGCAATAGAAACAATTATTGTTTGGTTGGATGTCCAGGATACCACTGCGCATTTTGCCCACTTGGGCGGGCTTATTGCGGGGATTGTTTTAGCTGCCATTCTTATTAAAGGTAAAAAAACCCATACAAAGAAAGGAGAAACAATATATCATGACTCATATGCAACTCAAAAACCAAGAAAAATAAACTTTTCCAACCTTGACCAATTGGCAGATACTCCTAAGCTAAGAGAAATGCTGGAAAGAATTAAAAATGAAACAATTCCACAAGT
Organism: uncultured Thermoplasmatales archaeon; assembly: GCA_964384305.1. Lineage (GTDB taxonomy): Archaea > Thermoplasmatota > E2 > DHVEG-1 > DHVEG-1 > JAYEJG01. The sequence continues at coordinate 5,596 of CAYLKT010000010.1, forward strand.
TAGAGAAACGTGGCTTGAAAGATTTATTGAAAAAGCAGTATGTCCCAAGTGTAAAAATCCTTTAAATCATTTTGATAGGGAGATCTGGTGCGATTGCGGATTTAAAACCGATTATTAACTCTAAATCACAGGAAGTGCAAGCCCAACTAATTCTCCAAAAAAATACAAGCTCGATAGAGTATAACCTAAAATTGCTCCCCCGCAAAGACATGGAAGACCAGCTTGCGGTTTTCCTTTTATTACAAAGGTCATTAGAATTGAAAAACCTACAAGTGTTCCTATTATAATTGACACTGCTAGCGGAAAAGCATTTTCTACATTGCTATAAACTGCAACAACAAGAATTCCTGGCATGACAATATCACCAAGCCCCATGAAAAACGCATCACGTTCTTCACCTTCTTTGAGTTTTTCTTTCAAACCCTTTGTTTCTTTTAATAACGAGTAATGCCTGACTTTTGGCATTACAAGCAACACCGGCAGTTTTAGATCCATAACAGTATCTGCAAGATCCACCATGTGCTTTGTTTTGTATACAGATATTGCATCATATACGGCAAGACCAACAAGTAAAACTAGAACTAGAAAAACTCCAAGTGATATTCCGAATATCACAATTGCACCTGTTCCAACTATTATTCCACATACATCAAGTACATACCATTCTGGATATTTGTATAAAATTATTACTAGAATTGCAGCACACAAAATGGAAAAAACAACAGGGAGTAAACCTGAGAATATTAAACCAAATATTGGGAAAAAAACGTATGCTGATGTATATGCCATGGCACCAATAATTAGTACTTGAATGAGTTGCTTTTTGTAATATTTTGCAATAAGCAAGATTATTGCAGTAAATCCGAGCATTATTACAAAGATATATGCTATGTTGGCTGGATCATCTGGGTTTTCGAATGCCTGCATACCTGCCTCTTCAAAAGTTCCTGTTAAAAATAGTGAAAAACCATAAATTATGACAAACAAAAATCCCATCATTATAATTGCAAAAAGTTCTCTTTTGTCAAAATCTTTTTTGTCATTCATCTTTTACCAAAAACAATATTTGCATATTTATAGAGTTTGATTTT
>CAYLKT010000010.1:6786-13057 GCA_964384305.1 uncultured Thermoplasmatales archaeon
AGAAGGATGTTAAACACATTTGAACCAAGTACATTTCCAATGGCAATATCATCTTCGTTTTTATAAGACGCCGTAGCAGAAACCACTATCTCAGGTAGCGATGTACCAACAGCAACCATAGAAATTGCGATAACAAATGGTGAAATTTTGAAATAATTTGCAATTGTAATAGATGACTCGATTAGTAGTTGTGCACCTATGATAACACCAGCAATGCCTAGTATTATGAAAAGTATGTTTTTACGGGTTTTTCCCTCATCAATCTTTCCAACATCTATTCTTTCTTTTTTTGCAGTCCTGATAAAATACAAAACAAACGCTGCAAATAAAACAAGGAAAATAATACCACCGATTAGATGATATTCATCCAATAGCCCAAGAATTGAAAATATCAAAAGAAGAATTGTTGCACCTAGCATTATTGGTGCTTCTCTTTTTATTATACTTTTTTTCGCAGACAGCGGACTGATAACTGCCCCTATTCCCAGTACCAACAAAATATTTGCAACACATGAACCAAGTATATTACCAAGAGATATATCTGCATTTTTTTGAATTGCTGCACCGCCAGATATAGCAAACTCAGGAGCACTAGTACCAAATCCTACAATAATAACTGATATAATCAAAGCAGAAATACCAAGATGCGCAGCTGTCCTTGATGTACCAGTCACCAGGATATCTGATCCTTTCCATAGTAAGACAACTCCAGCGATAAAAACTGGAACTACCAGTATCTCCAAGCCCGAAGGTATCATATCTGCGTGTAATCAAAATAGTCGTTTAAATAGATAAGCAATAAAACAAACATTTTTGTACATAGGATACTTAAACCTCTTGAGTTAAAATGTCAAAGGGAAAACTAACATTCATTGGCCTAGGATTATATGATGAAAAAGACATATCGCTAAAAGGTCTGGAAGAAATAAAACATTGTGATAGAGTGTTTGCAGAGTTTTATACAGCAAAACTAGTAGGTACAAATCTTGATAAAATACAAAAAACAATTGGCAAAAAAATAACAGTATTATCCAGAGAGGAAACTGAAAAAGGAGATAAAATCCTAAACTCTGTAGAAAAAGAAAACGTTGCTTTTTTAACATGTGGAGATTCAATGACAGCGACAACACATGTTGATCTTAGGATACGGGCGATAAAACTAGGTGTTGAAACAATGGTTATACATGGAAGCAGCATTGTTACAGCAGTTTCAGGACTCCTTGGTCTGCAGAATTACAAGTTTGGTAGAACTACAACACTTGTATACCCTGAGAAAAATTACTTTCCGACAAGTCCCTATGATGTTATAAAAGAAAACAAAAAAATGGGACTTCACAGTCTGATTCTTTTGGACATCCAAGCAGAAAAAGAGCGGGGCATGAGTGCGAATGAAGGAATGGAAGTTTTACTAAAGATGGAAAAGATAAGGAAAGAGGGAATAATTAATAACGAGACGATTGTTTGTGTTGTTGCAAGAGCTGGATCAGGTGACCCTGTGGTTTGTGCAGGAACAATCGATGATCTGATTTCGAGGAAATATGGTAAACCCCTTCACTCGTTGGTTCTGCCAGGCAAACTTCATTTCATGGAAATCGAGGCTTTAAAAACACTTGCACAATTACCTGCACAACAGATTGAAAAATTGCAAAAAGTATAATAAACAAAATTTGTATTATTCAAAAAAACTGGGGAAAAAGGATGCAAGAAGAAAATAATGTTGTCGGTTATATATATGGAGATGTTGGTTCAACTGAATTTAATTTTGCGGTAAATGGGGACGGTATAAGAAAATTTGATTATATATACGCACCCCACAAAGAAGGTAATATGCTTGCCCAGGTAATGGACATAAGAGAGCATTCTGATCTAAAGTTTGATGATGCTGCAAACCTAACGAGTGGCAGTGAAATGCCATATATCAAAACAAAGGTTTCTGCATTTGCTGATGTTTTAGGATACAGAGACAGGATAGGATTACTACAATCTCCAAGAACTCCATTTAATGCAGGAAGCAAAATTACACGTGCTAATGACGATTTGATAAGACGGGTATTGGGACTTAACGCATCAAAAGAAGACGGTGCATATATCGGTCTTTTGAAAGGTCATACCCTGCCAGTTTATCTAAACATTGATGCGCTTGTTCAAAAACATATTTGCGTTCTCGCAAAAACAGGCGGTGGGAAAAGTTATGCATGTGGAGTTTTAGTTGAAGAGTTTCTTAAAAAGAAAGTACCAATGGTGATAATTGACACCCATGGAGAATATCAATCACTTGCAAGACCAAATAAGAGCAGAAAAGACCAAAAGAATATGGAGAGATTTGGCGTTAAAAAAACAGAGTATGCAAGCCAAATGATTGAATATTCTCCAATCAGCGGCAGAGGAAATACTAAGCATCTTGAACTTTCTGGCATGAATTTAAAAGCAAGAGAAATAGCGGATCTTCTCTCAGCAAAATTATCTGGCCCACAAGTTGGAGTTTTGTATCAGGCAATAAAAGAGATAAAAGAGTACAAGAGTCTTTACACACTTTCAGACATAAAAGAGGCTGTTGCTAGAAGTAAGAGTAACGCACGTTGGAATGTGATTGCATCACTTGAGTCACTTGACTCTATTGGAGTGTTTTCTGAAACAGGTACATCAACAACAGACATTGTAAAGAAAGGAAAGTGCTCGCTTATAAACATGAAAGGCGTCGCCCCTGATGTACAGGACGTTGTAGTAGCAAGACTCACAGAGCGGCTATTTGAAGATAGAAAGGCAGGTAAAATACCTCCGTTTTTATTCATTGTCGAAGAGGCCCACAACTATTGCCCAGAAAGAGGATACGGCAGTGCTGTTTCTTTGAGAATTCTAAGAACTGTTGCATCTGAAGGTCGTAAATTTGGAATGGGACTTTGTATCGTGAGTCAACGCCCTGCAAAAGTTGATAAAAATATTATATCTCAATGTAACACGAATATCATATTAAAAGTGACGAATCCCAATGACTTAAAAGCCATCATCCAGTCTGTAGAGGGACTCACGAATCAGACATATCGTGAGATACAACGCCTTCCGATTGGTGTTGCTTTAATCTCTGGTGCAGGTCTTCAAGCACCCGTTATGACTGAAATTCGTACAAGAGAAACAAGTCATGGTGGACAATCTGTTTCAATTTCAAAAGGAAAGGAACCAAAATATGAACCAACTATTGCACCAGATAAACCCAGTCCTGTTCGTCATCCAAATCCTATGCCAAATGTCCAACCAGAAATAGAAATACCAATAGAACCACCAAAAGCAAAAAGTACCGCTACAGAAAAAACAATGAATGTTGCAAGAGTGGCAAAAAGACTTGGGTGGGTAGATGCCGATGATCCTAATGAAGCATTAAAAGCCCTGACAAAAGAAGCAGAGAAAATGAATGAAAATGTTTACAAATATTTAGAATCGCTAAATAAGCTTGGAAAGGATTTCTGCCACGATGAAAATCCCAACTGCATAAAATGTCCAATGGGTCAAGGCTGTAGATATCGATCTTCACTTGGCAATCATCAAAAAAGAGGGCTATTTAGAAAATAATTAAGATTACATGAAAAAAATAAATTTGGTTTCCATTTTGATTCTGGTTGTATTAGTGCTAGTCACACCTGGTTGTCTGGAAAAATTTGATTTTAACATATACGACGGTTCCACTACATATGAACCATATCCTACAAAAGTAAAATATGAAGTCAGTTATGGCTACTATATTAATTGTAGCGGTCATAAAGATTACAAAATACTTTACAAATGCGACTTGCCGGATGAAACAAACTGTGTTGATGTCGACAATATAATTCTTTTTCACAATTTGTCATATGAACAAACAGAGATTGCAAACAATACGATGATCAATTGGAATGTAACAGGAGAGAGAAATAAAAATTACAAGCTTGGTCTTTCTGCAGAAATCGAAGCGGAAAGTTTTCTTGTGCCTGATTTAAATGGGAACAATGCTGCAACAATTCAAGAGATAAAAACAAATTACTCAGATATCTACGACAAGTACACAAGAGAACAACAAGTGAATTGCAAAAAATACATCGATCCTAATGATGTTGAAATAAAGGCAAAAGCACTTGAGGTGGCAGGGCAGGCAGACACAACAAATTCCTTTTTAATTGCAAAAGAACTTTTTATTTGGCTCAAGGGAAATACAAACTACGCAATCCATTTAGTTGGGAATGACGTCCAGATGGCTCATGAAACTTACACATTAAGAACTGGAGATTGCGATGACCTTTCGTTTCTCTACATATCCATGTGTAGATCTGTTGGAATACCTGCTAGATTTGTAAGAGGGATTTCGATCAATAATGCAAATGGCTCTGTGACGGGCATTCCTCATGAATGGGCTGAAGTTTTTGTAGGTAAAAATATAGGTAGAGACGGCTGGATTCCTGTAGAATGTGCTGGAGTCGCAGAGGATAAAGATAAAATAAAAACAGAGGTTAATCAAAATTTTGGAATAGAACGTGCCCATCATTTGAGGCTCTTTGAAGATCAGGGATCTGATGAATCTCTTAACGTTTCAATGTCTGGCCCCCTAATCAAATATGGTTCTGAAACAGATGGCACGTTTGAGATGAATTCTTTTATAATAATTCATGATTATGAGGTCCTAAAAGAAGATAAACTTTACATAGATAGTTCAGGAAATAGAAAGTATATATCATAATCTAAATGCATATCCATTAGTTTTGCTCATTGTTTCCTTATCCAAGGTAAGATATATCTATTTTAGATGGGATGACAAGATTGGAGAAAAACATGAAGATAAAAAGCAAATAGACAGATTTATTTTTTGTTACAAATATAACTGGCAACGCTCCTTAATTTAAAGATTTTTTAAGCATAAGCATTTAAATATCAAAAGTGCATACTGGCATACTCTTATCTAGTAGGTGTAACATGGGCAAAGGAATAAATGCAGCGAGAAAACTCAAAAGAGATCACAGAAAACAGCAATGGAATGATAGATACTACAAAAAGAGAGTACTACACTTAAAGGAAAAAGCAGATCCTCTCGAAGGTACAGCACAGGCTAGAGGAATAGTTATAGAGAAGGTTGGAATAGAAGCGAAACAGCCCAACTCTGCAATCCGCAAGTGTGTTAAAGTCCAACTGATAAAAAATGGACGCCAAATCACCGCTTTTGCACCAGGAGACAACGCAATTGGATTTATTGATGAGCACGATGAAGTAATGGTAGAAGGAATAGGCGGTCGTATGGGAAGATCTTTCGGAGATATTCCTGGTGTTCGTTTTAAGGTTATAAAAGTAAATGATGTATGTCTTAGACAGATGATCAAAGGTAAGATAGAAAAGGCAATGAGACGATAAACATGGCAGCTAAAAAAACAGATATACCAAGCAATAATTTTTTCCCGATGCTATCAAAGTACAACATGGAAGATGTTAAAATTGAAGATAAAGGGCTTGAAAGGTATATCAATCTGGACACCGAAAACATCTACTCAGGTGGAGTAAATGCAAACAAACTTTTTGCAAAATCAAAGATACCCATAGTAGAGCGTTTAATAAACAATATAATGAGAACAGAAAAGTACAACGGGAAAAAAATAAAAGCGTACAAAGTTGTGCGTAACGCTTTTGAAATCATTGATAAAAAAACGAAGAAAAATCCAGTACACGTATTTATTGAAGCACTTCAATATGCTGCACCAAAAGAAGAGACGACAAGACTTAGATTTGGTGGAATATCAGTTCCGAAGGCAGTTGACGTTGCACCACAAAGACGCCTTGATATCGCAATAAGAAACATTTGCAAAGGCTGTGTTGCTGCAAGTCACAAAAACAAGAAAAGTATGGATGCATGCCTTGCCGAAGAGCTAATTAAAGCATCTAAAAATGATATGACTTCTTTTGCAGTAACAAAGAAAAATGATATGGAACGTGTTGCTAAATCAGCAAGATAAGCATATTGGAGAAGTACAAAACCCCAATGAATTTATAAGGAGTAGTTAACATGGGACGTAAAGAGGACAATATTGCAAAAGCAAAAGATATAATGAATAAACTTAGCCGCATTAGAAACATCGGAATTGCGGCCCACATTGATCATGGTAAAACCACTTTTTCAGATAACTTACTCGCTGGTTGTGGAATGATGAGTGAAGAACTAGCAGGTAAACAACTTGTTCTTGATTATGAAGGACAGGAGCAGGATCGTGGCATTACAATTAACACAGCATCTGCATCAATGGTACATACTTTTGAAGGA
>CAYLKT010000011.1:0-5488 GCA_964384305.1 uncultured Thermoplasmatales archaeon
GTACTGAAATGGTTTGTTCCAGGTTTAAAAAACAATATGAAAAATGAATATAAGGTTCTAAATGAGGCATCAAGCAAGCTCAATATTCCATCTGTCTATAAAATGGATGAGAAGAATAACGTTCTTGTTTTAAGTTACATTTTTGGAGAAAATTTATGCGATTTAATAAATAATGAAAATACAGCATTTGCTGAAAAACAAAGACTTGTAATACTTCTTGCAGACTGGTTTTTGAGGTTTCATTCGTTTTTTAAGACAGGTGATGGCTTTAGAATACGAGGAGATTCAATCTTAAGAAATTTTGTTTTTAATGATAGAATATGGGGAGTTGACTTTGAGGAATCAAGGATGGGTAGCCCAGTTGAAGACATTGCAGGAATGTGCGCATCAATCCTTACAACTGATCCAATGTTCACAAAAGAAAAGTTTCAACTCTGTAAAAAATTTATAGATGCATATGTCAAAAAAGCACCTGGAAGGATATTGAATATCAATAGTGAAATTGCATATGCATTACTTGAAAAAATTCAATGGAGACCAGACGACGAAGAAATTTTGAGGAAGCATAGTAAAGAAATAAGAAAAAATGGTTTAAGATGAAATGACTTGGTATTTGAGTTAAAAATGCACCGATTTACTCGTCGAATTTGGCAAAAATAATTAAATACAGACTTCTATTCAGTTATGTGAGGGAAGATATGGTTGGGAATGAATCTGTTGAGGAATTGGTTGATCGTTTGGTTAATAAACTTGAAAAAGAAACAGTAGTGGATACCCCTCAAATTAAAAATGAACAACAATCGCCATTTCGTTATCTGACAGATAACGATGAAATTAAGAGCGTTTTAACTAATCCAGTTAAGACAATACTAAATGTTCCAGAAGAAGCAAAAATGGTGGATGGGACAGATGTTTTATCTGGTTTAGGAAATGCTAAGGCAATAGAAAGTGTTATACAGAAACATATACAAACAAGAAAGTTTGAAGATAAATAACCTGTGCAGATAATTGAAACACTGTCATAATTTTTAAATAGATAAGACCATATCCGTGCACCGATGTTACTGGGGAAGGAAAAACTCATACCGCTTCTTGCAATGGCCGTTCTTTTAGTTGGGGCATTTTCATCAGTATATGTTCATGCAACACAAATTGAAGAAGCGTCAGATGAAGATATAATAACAATAAATGATCAACTTTATTCGATTGACGACCTTTTTTCAAAAATTAAACAAAAAACAATTGAAACAGACGATGGAAAAAAACAAGGAATTGCACTTGACGAACTGATAATTTATACTGGAGTAGGTTGTCCAACTTGTCACGAATATAAGATTGTGTCAAAAGACAAATATCAGCAAACAGTCACTTGGGAAGATATGCAACTGGGAGTTTTAACAAACGATAATAGAGTTTTCTTTCCAAACCTGGCTCATGCATTTTGGATTTATGATATAGTAGAAATCGAGGTGAATTAAAGATGAATGATAAAACAAAGCTGCTTGCAGGAATTTTAGTATTCGGGTCATTGTGGGGTTTTTCAGAATGCATCATAGGGCCAAAGCTTTCTGGGTCAGGTCTTCCCAGTGGAGTGATAATGACTGGCATTTTTGCCATGATATTTCTTACAATGAGTAGGTTGCTTTATCGGGAGAGGGGAATGCAAATTGGAATGGGACTTACCGCAGGTGCTCTTCGACTCTTTAACCCATTTGGAGGATGCCACGTTTGTTCTGCACTTGCAATTATGGCAGAGGGCATGATATTTGAACTTATATGGACGTATGCAACAGATTTAGATTTAAAAAATCTAAAGTCACTTACAATGAAAACCAGTCTCGGCATCTTTACGGCATATTGCGTTTATGTTGGGGGATATATGATTACACAAATCTTGACGCCGCTGTCATATGGAAAATTCTATTTTGAGAATCTACTGGCACTTACGCCACAAATATTTGCATCAGGACTTTTGGTTGCGCTTATTGGAGGAGTTACAATTCCTGCAGTGCTTTCGATAAGAAAAATTGATTTGACAATAAAAGACGCTTTGTACTATCCAGCAACTCTAGGAATTTCTGTACTTTGCTGGTTAATTGTTGTTGGCAATTATATGATGTTAGCTTAGGGAAAAAGATACTATGGAGAAACCAAAAACAGTAAAAATCTTAAAATTTCACGCTGAAAAATGTAAAGGTTGTCTTGAGTGTGAAAAGGCTTGTTCCAAGGTCCAATTTAAAACAGAAGATGGTGGCAAGCAGTCAGCGATTCACATAATTAAAAAAGCCAGTTCTTACGAAATGGACGTTTGCAACCAATGTGGCCTTTGTATTGATATGTGTCCTGTTGGTGCAATAACGCGAAAGAAAACAGGTGTTGTAACACTTGATAAAACTACATGTGTTGGCTGTCAAGCATGTGTCGGTTTCTGTCCAAGCGGTACGATGAGAAAATCAGATATAAGGATGGAGCCATTCAAATGTATTTCATGTGGTGCATGTGTTCGTGCATGTCCCGAAAACGCACTTGAACTTGTTGAAGTAAACATTGAAGATGTTCGAGAAGTGGTTTATCACAAACAGGGAGCTTAAAAAATGGCAGAAGGTCAGATTTCAATCGATGAATATAAGACGGGCAATACTGCGCACAAGTGGGATATTAACAAAATGAAATCAAAGCATAAAGTTGTTGCAGAATATACTTACAAAAAAGGAGAAGTGCAAAAGGGATTTGCAAATCGAACGCTTTACGTTAATCTAACTTCTGGTGAAATCAAAGAGAAAAAAGTAACTGAAGACATGAAAAAGAAGTTTACCGGTGGCCGAGGTTTTGGATTAAAATTATTGTGGGATTCAATTAAACCAACAACACGATGGGACAGTGAAGAAAACGAACTGATAATTACAACGGGTCCTCTTTGTGGTGTAACCCAGTATCCGGGATCAGGTAAATCGCTCTGTCTAACAATTTCACCATCAACAGATATTATTTGTGATAGCAATGTAGGAGGTTACTTTGGCCCTTACTTAAAATTTGCAGGGTTTGATGCACTTGAAATACAGGGGAAGGCAAAGGAAGACATTGTAATTGTTGTAGATGGTGAAAAAGGGGAAATAACCATTGAAACTGCTCCTCTTGAAGAAACAAACTCTCATCTGGTTAATGAACAGCTTACTTTCATGTATGCTTCAGAAGATACTGAGAAATCTAGGCAGAAAGTTTCTATCGTTTCTGCAGGAACAGCAGCTGAACACAGCTTTTGGGGTTGTCTTAATTTCTCTTTCTGGGACATACGCCGGAAAGTTGCGCGTATGAAACAGGCAGGAAGAGGCGGACTTGGAACGGTTCTACGTGATAAAAAGATAAAAGCGATAGTTGCAAAAGTTGAGAAAATTGATGGTACTTCAAACAATCCCGTGGATTCTATAGCACTTGCAAAAGTTGGGACGAAGATACATGAGGAAGTAAGAGATCTTGACCGTTATCAATGTAATATGAGGACTGTTGGAACTGCTCATCTTGCTGAAATTATGAATGAATATGATCTCTTTCCAACAGAAAACTATCGTTTTGGGAGCTTTCCAAAAGCATCAAAGATTTTTTCGCCAGAGTTTTACAAGCTCTTTGCAAAAATAATACCTGACGGTTGCTGGTATGGATGCACTATGGCATGTGCGAAAACAGTTGATGGATTTACTGTTATGACTGGGCCGTACAAAGGACATAAAGTCACAGTTGACGGACCCGAATATGAAACAGTTGGTTGCGGAGCAAATATGAGTGTCTGGGATCCACTTTGGATTCTTGAATTCAACTTTTACTGTGACACCTATGGTATTGATACGATATCAACAGGTACTGCAATTGCGTTTTATATGGAAATGTATGAATACGGGATTTTAAACAAAGAAAGATGTGATGGACTTGAACTTTGCTTTGGAAATGCTAACGCTGCACTTGAACTAATGCACAGAATAGCTAAAGGTGATAAAGGAGAATTTATAAAAATTGCAGGCAAAGGAATACGACGAGTGAAGGACTGGCTTATCAAAAAAGGTTGGGGTGACCCACAACTCATTAACGATTGCGGCATGGAAAGCAAAGGACTAGAATACTCTGAATATGTAACAAAAGAGTCACTTGCTATGCAGGGTGGTTACGGCCTTACACTTAAAGGACCACAGCATGATGAAGCATGGCTTATTTTTATGGATATGGTGAATAACCAAATACCAACATTTGGAGATAAAGCAGAAGCACTTCACTATTTTCCGATGTGGAGGACATGGTTTGGACTTAATGGTCTTTGTAAACTACCATGGAATGATGTAGAACCTGCAAATAATGCAGAAACAGATGATCCTGCAAAAGTTCCCGGGCATGTTCAAAATTATGTGGAATTTCAAAATGCAGTTACTGGTTGGAACATTGATAAAGAAGAGCTAATACTTCAAAGCGAACGATGTTATAATTGGCAAAGAGCAATGAATGTGTGGCTTGGTAGGGGAAGAAGAAAAGATGATTGGATTCCCTATCGTTCAATGGGGCCTGTAACAGAAATGGAATACATTTCAAGAAAAGAACGATATGATGGGCAACTTGTAGAAAAACTGGGCATATCTAAAGACAAAGTAGAAGGGATGAGTGTTTCTGAGAAACTGAAAACACTATACACTTACCGTCAAGACCAGTACCAAAAACTTGCAGATGCTGTATATCATCGTAGAGGATGGACACCAAATGGAGTTCCAACACCTCAGAAAATGAAACAGCTTGGAATGGGTGATTCAAAGATGCTTAAGATGCTTCAACAAAAAATTGATGAAGATGAAAAAGCAGGACTCAATAAGTGGGGTGGCCAATATGATACGGATGAAAAACCACCAAGTACTGATCCACGTTATTGAGAGAAATGGTAATTTTTTATGAATGTTGGAAAAGCAGAAAAAATAAGAATGAAACTTAAAGAATCCAGTGTGGGAATAGCTGGTGTTGGTGGACTGGGCTCAAACGCTGCAGTTGCTTTAGCACGAGCAGGAATTGGGCGACTTGTAATTGTTGATTTTGACAGTGTCGAAGAAAGCAATCTAAATCGTCAATATTATTTTCGGGATCAAATCGGAGCGGTAAAAGTTGAAGCCATTAAAGAGAATATCCGCAGAATAAATCCATGGATAAAAGTTGATATCATTAATCAGAAACTTGCAAAAGGCGAAATGGAAAGGCCATTCCATGATGTAGATGTTATAATTGAAGCACTTGATACTGCAGAAACAAAAACACAGTTTATCGAGGAAATACTTTTAAAACTCCCAGATAAACCAGTTGTCGCTGCATCTGGTATTGCGGGGTATGGACATTCTGACAGAATTAATACAAAACATCTTGGAAATCTGCATATTTGTTATGATGAGCATGCAAAGGACAGTGAAGAGGATGTTCTAATGGCACCTAGAGTTGCACTTATGGCAAACTGGGAAGCAAATCT
>CAYLKT010000011.1:5588-12954 GCA_964384305.1 uncultured Thermoplasmatales archaeon
TCTATTTTCGTTATAAATTTGTGAGAAATTATCAAAAAGTAATTAATAAGAATTCCAAGGGTAACTCCAAATACAATACTACAAAATATTGTTATCAAAGAATCTGAAAAAATGTATGCAAGACATCCTGAAAGTAGAATGCTTAACCCCGCTACAAAAAGTGCAAAAAAAAGAATCTTTTTGTTCAAATCGATTTGAACCTGTTCAACTGATACGTCTCCCTCTTCAACCCTCATATTATCACATAAACCATAACATATAGCATTTCTTATATTTTTCTTAAAATTTTTAAATATAAATTTAAACAAAATTTTATAGATGAAATACATTTAGAACTAAACGAGATGAAATAATGTCTATGTTTAGGGGCTTTATTGCAATTGATATCAAACCAACAAAAGAAATTGTAGAATTTGTAAATGAGCTTAGAAAAACAGGATCAAATTTGAAACTTGTGGAACCAGAAAACATCCATATTACACTAAGGTTTCTTGGAGATACAAATGAACAACTAGTTGGTGGTATCGAAAAAATAATTAAAAGTTCAATAACTGGAATAAAGCCGTTTAATATTCAATTGAAAGGTGCAGGAGTATTCCCCAACTCGAGTTATGTGCGGGTGGTTTGGATCGGAATACAAAATGGCGAACAAATAGCAGACATATCTACAAAAATCGATGAACAAATAGTAAAACTTGGTTTTGAAAAAGAAAAAAGGAAGTTTTCATCGCATCTGACGATTGCACGAGTAAGATCCGCAAAAAACAAAGATCGGCTTTTACAAATTGTTGAGAAATATAGAGGTGTTGAATTTGCAGATTTAACAGTCGACTCTATTTGTTTTAAAAAGAGTGTTCTTACGCCCAAAGGACCTATTTATACCACTTTGAAAGAGGTAAAAATCTAAACTTTATGCATCTTTGGAAATAAAGTCTTGGCAATAATCTTAATATCTAAGATAATTTACCATGTAAAAGCAAAATGACTATGAACAATATAGAAAAACAAGTTCTGGAAAGAATTATACCTAGTGCAAATTACAGAAAGGTTTTAAAAGAACTAATAGACGATGTGCGGGAAATACTTCAAAAAGAAATTTCAAAAAGAAACATTCCTGCAGAAATCGAGCTTGTTGGATCAACGGCAAAAGACACCTTCTTAAAACATAACATGGACGTTGATTTTTTCTTGGTTTTTCCAACGACATATTCAAAAGATTATATTGCACAAAATGCAATTTCAATTGGAAAAACGTTTCTTAACGATGTTGAGGAAAGCTATGCCGAACACCCTTATCTGCGTGGACAATACAAGGATCATAAAATAGAGGTTGTGCCTTGTTACAAAATTGAAGATGCATCTCAAAAGTTATCTGCTGTAGACAGAACCCCACTTCATACACGGTATGTAAAGAAAAATTTAACACCCAAACAAAAAAATGAAGTAAGGCTCTTAAAACAATTTTTGCAGGGAATTGGATGTTACGGTGCAGAAGCAGAAGTAGAGGGTTTCTCAGGTTATCTGTGTGAGATATTGATAATTAAATATGGCTCGTTTTCAAAGTTAATAGACGATGCAGAGAATTGGAAATCTGGACATAAACTTGCAATAGATAAAGGGGACTCTCCTGAGTTTAAAACCTCTTTGGTATTTATCGATCCCGTAGATGAAAATCGAAATGTTTCATCAGCACTTTCAAAAGAGAAATTCAATCTTTTTGTAAACGCATGTAAAGAATTCAAAAAGGAGCCAAGAATTACCTTCTTTTTTCCAAATAAAACAAAGCCGTTGGGACTGGACAAAATAAAGAAGGAGATACAAAAACAAAGCTGTTCATACATTGGAATTGAATTTGCCAAGCCAAGTATAATCTCAGAAAATCTTTATCCTCAGGTAAAAAAAGCAGCAAAAGCGGTAAAAGAAGCAAGTGAAAGATGTGGTTTTACAATTTATGATGTAGCGTTTAACATAAATGACGAAGAAAACAAGATTCTATTAATTGTTAAAACCCAAAAAAAATTGTTATCAAAAACAGCGGTTCATACGGGTCCACCGATAGAAGTTAAGAAAAATTCCAAAGAGTTCTTACATAAGTGGAAAGGGCATTCAAAAGTTGTTAAAGGTCCTTATGAAAAAAATGGAAGATTTTATGTTGAAATAGAACGAGAATATACTGAGCTTTCCGATTTTTTAAATAATCAGATTAAAAAACTAAGTCTTGGAAGGCATCTCGATCAAATTGTTTGTACAAAGTTCGAAATTCTTAATTTGGAGATGCTTTTAATTAAAAACCTTAGATGTTTTTGGACAGAATATCTTGACGGCAAGATGCCTTGGGAAAGATAAGTAATTTTTAAAAATTGTTTAACTTCTTTTCAAAACGATCCAACTTTTTCGATGATCTTTTGATTACGTCATTTGAAAGTTCAACTAAAAAATTAAGATATTCTTTGTCACAAAATACTTTGCCATCTTTTCCTATTGGCATGTCAAGTCTTTCAGTGCTACAAATTTCAACAATGATTCTTTTGCCAAGAGATCTTGCACCCGAGTTTTTAAATCCACATGAGATTCCCAATTTAATCATTTCATCTGCATCGCTTTCTGTTTTTGTGACAACATGGAGTATTGGTGACTGTGCAAGGAGCCACAGTTGCCCTTTAATTGCATTCTCTTTTGCTTTTAACAATTCTTCAATATCAATCGTTCTGTGCCATTTACCTAAAAACTTTGCATTTTTTTTATCGCCAATTTCTGGAAGTTCAAGTAGAACGATCCTCCCAGCACAACTGCTTGTCGTGTAATATCCATCTGAGGCATTAACTAATTTTAGAACACTTAGAATTTTTTTGTCAACCTTTCCTTCAGATATTGCATTTTCTAGTTTTTGAAGTGCAATTTTTTTACCATCAAGAAAGTTTTTTTCTTTGTTCATTTAATTTTCCTTTCAATTTTTATATTTCTCTTTTCAAGTTCGCAGAAAAATTCCTTACATGGAACAATCTCTTCATTACAAAAGACGCCATGCTTTGTTATCATTCCCCTTTCTATCATTTGAGCAATTATTGATATTGGGTATCCTGTTGTCCTCATCATTGAAGTGATTTTATTTTTTTCATCAAAATAATCTATCAAAGTATATTCAATGTTTTCCTTTCTTCCATTTTTCTTCCCATGACTGAAGACTTTTAATAAAACTAAATCTTTTCCTTTTGCCGGTAAATCTCTCTCTAAAAGGGCGATTAAAACGTCTCTTGGAGATATTTTTTGATTTTTTACTTTCATTTCTTTTTCTCGTCCAAGGCCAACTTCCAAAAGTAATTTGAATTTTTCACAGTGGCCAGGATATCTAATAGTTTTGTAGTCAAGATAACCTATTTTATTTTTGTATGTGTATGGAAGTATCGAGCAACCGCCAGATGTTATGAATGCCTCCATTTCCCCAAAAGGTTCGGGAAAATTTATTTTTTCTATTTCTCCCATCGTTTTCCTTTTTGTAATTTTTCCATTTTCAAGAACTATGGCATCTTCGACATATTCATTTATAAGTCCGTTTGGTGAAAATACTATCTGATAATTTAGAGGAGGTTTTGGATTTTGTGGAAGTCCACCAACCCTTAGTTTTACATAATCAACTGTATCTAGTTTTTCAACAATATCTTTTGTGATTATTGAGACGAGACCTGGGGCGAGACCACAGTCTGGCATAATTGCAACATCTGCTTTTTTTGCCGCATCAAAAAGATTTCTTTGTTTTTTAACAATGTCGTTATTGCCACCAAGGTCAAGAAAATGTGTTTTTGTTTTTATTGCTAGTTTTGACAAAATATAGTTGAAACAATATGGTAATGCGGAGATAACCAAATCAAATTTTTCAAAATATTTCTTTGTGTCTCTTGTTTTTGTAACGTCTAGTATATCAAAATGTATCTTTTTGTTCTTAAGAAATTTTTCAGAAGATCTTAGTGTTTTCCTCTCTATGTCCGTAACAGTTATAGTTTCAAAATCTGAATAGTTATGCAAATCAAATGCTATTGCTCTTCCCATCATACCTGCGCCTAATACTAAAGCTTTCATTGCAATACCTTCAAAATATATCTTTCGTGAATGAAACACCCTTTTAAAAATTCTTACCCTCGAAAATTTTTCAAAATCATTATAACAAATAAAACTATTCTGGGCCCAGTAAGGGAGGCTAGATTATGACACTAGATTTATGGGACAGTAAATTCGAATCAATGCCAATTAATGAGCTAAGAGAGTTACAATTAAAAAGACTTAAAGAACTTGTGAATCGCGTTTATACAAAAAATAAATATTACAAACAAAAGTTTGATGAAGCAGGCGTAAAACCAGTGGATATTAAAACTTTAAAAGATATTGAAAAACTACCATTTTTGACAAAAAATGATCTTAGAGAATACTATCCATTTGGCCTTGTATGTACTGAAATAGATGATATTGTAGAAGTCCATGCATCATCAGGTACAACTGGAAAACCTGTGGTTGGACCATACACCAGAAATGATGTTGACCTCTGGGGAGAAGTAATGGCCCGCGCCCTCTATGCAAATGGAGTGAGAAAAGGCGATCGTATGCAGAATGCATATGGATATGGTCTTTTCACTGGGGCACATGGATTTGAGAAGGGTGCACAAAAAATTGGCGCTATGGTAATTACAATTTCGTCAGGTAACACCCAAAGACAGGTAAAAGTCATGAAGGATTTCGGATCAACCGTTATTGCTAGCACTCCTTCATATTCATTATACATTGCAGAAGTTGCAGAAGAAATGGGATTTGATCCAAAAGAAGATTTCAATTTAAAAATTGGAACATTTGGTGCAGAAGCTTGGTCTGAGGAAATGAGGGCAAATGTAGAAAAAAGATGGGGGATAAGGGCTCACGAGCATTACGGTCTTACTGAAATTATAGGCCCTGGAATTGTTTCAGAATGCGAACACAAAAAACTACACATCAACGCAGATCACTTCCTTGCTGAAGTTATCGATCCAACAACTGGTGAAACACTTGAACCTGGTGAAGAAGGTGAACTTGTTTTTACAACTCTCACAAAAGAAGCATTTCCAGTAATTAGATTCAGGACAAAGGATCTTGCAATGCTCACTGAAGACACCTGTGAATGTGGTAGAACTCTTCCAATTCAGTCCCGAATAAAAGGTCGAAGCGATGATATGCTAAAAGTAAAAGGCGTAATTGTATTTCCGTCACAAATTGAAGCAGCACTAATGCAGGTTGAAGGAGTATCTGACAACTATCAAATTATAAAAGCAAAGAAAGGTTCCATGACGTCACTTTCTGTTGAACTGGAACCAACGGAGCAAAGGTGGAAAGAAGGACACTTAGATGATCTTGAAAAGAAATCAGAAGATGAAATTTACTCGATTCTAAACCTTCACGTTCCAGTAAAGGCAATCGAGCCAAAAACAATTCCAAGGAGTACGGGAAAAGCAAAAAGAGTAATTGAAAGATAAACCAGGAGAAAATCTAGATGATAGAGATATTAAAAGATATATTACCATATATATCTGGTCTATATACACTTCCATGGATGCTAGTTGGATTTGTCCTGACGATCTTAATAGCAAAAGTAACTGGAAGAGAAAAAATAGATACGATAATGAAGAAAATCGGTCTCGTGATTCTCTATTTCTTTATACCTGTTCTTCTCTTTAGAATATTTCTCAATACAAATTTTGGTAATGAAGAAATCACGTTTTCGATAATCGTCACGGCAATAGTTTTTTTTATGTATCTGTTGGCATACCTGTTCGCAAAATACAATATAAAAAAACAGGGACTCAGCGGTACAAAGAAAAATCTCTATCTAAAAACAGTACTTACAAATCAGGGGCGAAGCTCTGCGTTTATTGGTGGAGCTATGCTTGCAATTGAAGCATGGGCCGTCCCTGCAGGAATTTATATGGCACTGGTAGGAATCGGACTCTTTGCGGTTATTCCATACATTCTTTCACACATGCATAAAAAAGAGTCAAAAAATCCAGAAAAAATCGAACATGTTGTTGCTCTGCCATGGTATTTGAGACTCTATCCATGGTATCTTATTTCGTTTGTTCTTGCTGCCATTATATTACATGGCAAAACAGGAATTACGACAGGCACCTTTGGTTGTGCAGGGGTCGTGCTGCATTTCTATACTGCATTAACCATACCTGCTGCACTATATTATGTGGGTGCAGGGATACATCCAACAGATCTTAGACTATCTGAACTGAAAAGACTGATTGGCATAGATAAAAGTAACAAGAGTAGCAATCACTGGCTGTGGGTGAGAAGTATGTTTTTACTGACTGTAATCATAACGCCAATACTTACTGCTTTTATATTTGGCCCATTATTTATCATTGGATTAATTCCAGGTGCATGGTTTGCAGTAATAGTCATAAACTCAATTCTTCCGGTAACAAGTACAAACATGTTTCTTTTGCCTTATGGGATAGATAAAAAATCAACAGCTCACGTAGTTACTTGGACCACTCTTGTATGTGTGCCGATAGTTGTTTTATTAATCGCTGTTCTTGACATATTACATCTTTAAAAAATGGTTATAACGCATTAGAAAAATGATCATATCCCTTCTCAGTTATAATTTTTTCTTTACCATGAGAGACAAGTTTAATTTCCTTATTTTTTATTATTTCTCCAACTAAGAAACCTTCTACCTTATCTAAATTATCTTTAGAAACAGTGAAAACTAATTCAAAGTCTTCGCCACCAAATAATGCATAGTCATGTTCATCTTCACCTAAGGTTTTTGCAACTTCTGTTATATCATCTTTAATTGGAATTTTATCTTTGTAAATAATTGCACCATGTTTACTCTCATCACAAATATGTTTTATCTCAGGTGCAAGTCCATCGGATACATCAATCATTGAATTAACATATGGGGCGAGTTTTAATGCAGCATCAAGCTGGGCTTTTGGTTCAAGGTAGCTATTCTTAACTTCTTCAAATCCCGTAAGATTCTCTTGAAAAACTCTGAGCCCCGCTCTACCATTACCGAGGTGGCCTGAAACAAGAATGAAATCCCCCGGTTTAGCGCCACTTCTCAAAGATAAATTCTTTTTATTAACCTCTCCAGTTAACGTAATAGAGATAACAATGTTTTTTGAGTGGGTCATATTCCCACCAATTATTTCCATGTTATATTTGTCACAAGCCTTCCACATGCCTTTATACATTTCTTCAATAAATTCAACGTCAAGATCTTTGGGAAGTGCAAGTGAAACCAAAACATATTTTGGAACTGCACCCATGGCTGCTACATCTGATACATTGATTTCTATTGCTTTCATCCCAATCTGCAAGGGCGTGAACCATT
>CAYLKT010000012.1:0-12934 GCA_964384305.1 uncultured Thermoplasmatales archaeon
GGATATCCCACTATCATACCTGTTGCAAGGTGAACTACATCTGCGCCGTTTTTCTTCATTTCCTCTGGAGCATATTCAATGTTTCCGCCAGGACAGCCACTACAACTTGTATATCCAACAAGTTCCACTTCCTTATCTTTATAAATGCTGAATGCTCCTTCTCTGTTACGAAGGGCTTTGAGACATTTTCCACCGGCACAGGTACTGTAGCGGTCGCATATTATTATTCCAATCTTTACTTTATCGCCCATATTGGTTCTCCTATTCTATATAAAATCTGTAAACATCTCAGATAAAAATGGACACTTTTGTCAATATAAAATCCTTTTCCCGTGCGTAACGTCTCAAAATAGTTTTTTTACTTAAAGATCACATTGAAAAAACGTGACTAGGTCAGAAAGCCTTTCAATCCTGTAGTCTGCATCAATTCTCATACCAATTACTTTGCAGCCTGCAACATGTCCTGCAATAATGTCACTTTGTGTATCCCCTATTAAAATCACGTCTTTTGGTTCGACATTTAATTTTCTACAGGCTTTGAAAATAATTTCAGGTTCAGGTTTCCCAATTTTTACATCATCGTTTGTCATAATTGTGTCAAAATAATTCTTTATATTGAATTTTTCAAGAACATGTATTGCACAGTCTCTTGGAGTATTTGTCACAACTCCCTTTTTATAGGAACCTAACTTCTCAAGAATTTTCTTTGTGTCTGGGTAAATCTTTGCAATATCTACATGATGTTCATAGGCGTTATTGCAACGGTTGATGATTTCATCTGCAAGATCCATTGTTCTTAAATTGTATTCTAGATCTTTTCCCCAGTATCTTTCAATAAACTGCTCTCTGGTAATTTCTTCTTTGTCAAATGCTTTAAGCGATTCATTTAATGCATTCCACCACGAATCAAGCGAGTCTATAAGCACCCCATCCATGTCAAATAGTATTGCCGCAGGAGTTAGTTTCATAACAAATCTTTTCCCTTGATGCTCTGTAATAAAGAAATGTACAAAAAGTTTGTCAAGGATATCTTTTAATTACAATTACATGTATGCTCTTGTAGATTTTTATGAGGGAGTTTAGAGTAAAGACAAGCAAGAGAAATGAAATGGTTGACATTACTTCTGATATTCACGGAATTTTAGAAGAAGAAAACTTGCAGAATGGAATAGTTGTTTGTTACGTCCCACATACAACAGCAGGAATTACAATAAATGAAGGGGCAGATCCAAATGTTCAAAGGGACATTATTGAAAACCTAAAAACCCTAATTCCTAAAGATGGTGATTATCATCATATGGAAGGAAATTCAGATGGGCACATTAAAGCAAGTATTTTCGGCTCGTCTATAACCGTAATTGTCAAAAATAGTGGACTTGTCTTGGGAACATGGCAGCATATTTTCTTTTATGAAGGGGATGGTCCAAGAAACAGAACAGTTTATGTTGAGTGTATTTCAAAATAGGTGAAATTATGTTGTATTATGTACATGGATATATGTCGGCGCCAGACAGCACGAAAGGAACTTTGTTTAATAAAACACTAGGCGCAAAGGCGATAAAATACAGGGACTGCGAACCAGAAGACCTTGTAATTTCAGAGTGCCTTGAAAGGATAAAGCAGGAAATAAGAGATGACAAAAATGCGGTTCTTATTGGTTCATCTCTTGGTGGTTTTCTTGTTGCAAGGATAGCACTTGACTGTCCAAATGTCAAGACGGCAATACTTCTTAATCCTGCAACAATTCCACCTGGTGTTGATATAAAAACAATTCATGATATGCCGCAAAGCATATTGAAAGATATGAAGGATGAAGAACTATTTTTCAAAAAAATAAATTCCAACCTCTTTGTTATTGTTGGAACGGAAGATAATGTAGTACCAAACCAGTGGGTACTTTCTTTTGCAAAAGCGCAGGAGGCCACTGTAAAATTTTTAAAAGATGATCACAGTTTATCAAAAAACACTCAAAATTTACCAAAAATAGTTTCAGGCATCCTACAAAAAAGCATTAAGGAGTAAAATGTATTACATGTGATTTATAATGGAAGATATTTGGATAGAGAAGTACAGGCCAAAAAAACTTGAAGATGTAGTAGGTCAGGATAACATAGTTGAAAGACTGATGGCGTATGCCAAGACAAAAAACGTACCACATCTGATGTTTGCAGGAACTGCGGGTACCGGGAAAACAACATGTGCTCTAGCACTCTCAAAGGAGATATTTGGGGAGGTGTGGAAACAAAACTTCAACGAGCTTAATGCAAGTGATGAAAGAGGAATAAATGTTGTTCGTGGAAAAATAAAAGACTTTGCAAGAACTGCACCAATTGGAAATACGGCTTTTAAGATTATATTTTTAGATGAAGCCGACTCTTTAACGCCAGAAGCTCAAGCTGCTCTTAGAAGAACAATAGAAAAATACTCCCACATTTGCAGGTTTATCTTATCTGTTAATTATTCTTCAAAAGTAATTGAACCTATTCAGTCGAGATGTACTGTTTTTAGATTTGGTCCAATAAAACCTGAGGCCATTAAAAAATACATCCGAAAAATTGCATCAGAAGAAAAACTGGAAATCACGCCGGATGGCATTGAAACACTTGTATTTATTTCAAAAGGGGATCTTCGTAAGGCAATAAACGCTTTGCAAGTAGGGGCCTCAGTTGGTAAAAAAATAACGGCAGATTTGTTATACGAGACAAGTGCAACGGCAAAACCCGAAGACGTTAAAAATCTAATAAATTCGGCTCTTGATGGAAACTTCATGGCTGCAAGAAATAAGCTTTATGATATTCTAATAAAAGATGGCCTTTCAGGTGAAGACGTTGTAAAACAAATCCATCAGACGATATTTGACTTGACAATTCCAGATGAGAACAAGGTGAGATTAATAGAAAAAACGGGAGAAGCTGAGTTTAGACTTGTTGAAGGAAGCAATGCCCATATTCAATTAGAGGCATTACTTGCTCAGTTCGCTCTCGAAGGTGGAAAATTAAAATAAGATTAGAGATGATTTTTTGTAAAATCATCTACTATTTCTTCTAGTTCCTTTGCAGTCTCAGTTCCAACCTCATATCTAACTCTTACAATGGGCTTATCTGCTTTTAGGACTCTATTTAGATCAATTGGTGTGCCAGATACAACAACATCAACGTCGATATTGTTTATTGTTTCTTCAAGTTCTTTCACTTGTTTTGCACCATATCCCATTGCAGGAAGCACATTTGTTAAATGTGTATATTTGTTGAATGTGTCGGTGATTGAGCCAACTGCAAACTCTCTTGGATCAACTATTTCAGAAGCGCCTGCATCTTTTGCAGCAACGGTTCCTGCACCATATTGCATGCCTCCATGAGTTACAGTCGGGCCATCTTCTATGACAAGTACCTTTTTACCAGAGATCATTGAGGCATCGTCAGCGGTTACTGCTGAAATTCCATCGATTATTTTTGCATTTGGATTTACTTTCATTACATTTTTTCTAACAAGTTCTATTTTCTCTTTATCCGCCGTATTTACTTTGTTTATGATTACTATGTCAGCTGCCCTTGTATTAACTTCTCCAGGATAATATGAGATTTCATGCCCTGGTCTGTGAGGATCTGCAATTGTTATCAAAAGGTCTGTTTTATAGAATGAGAAGTCGTTATTTCCCCCATCCCAGATTATCACGTCTGCTTCTTTTTCTGCTTCTGAAAGAATTTTTCCGTAGTCAACACCGGCATAAATCACTCCACCCATGTCGATGTAAGGTTCATATTCTTCACGTTCTTCAATTGTACAGTTGTATTTGTCTAAATCGTCATAAGATGCAAATCTCTGGCAGGTTTGCATGTTTAGATCCTTATCGTATGGCATTGGATGTCTAATTGAAGCAACCCTAAGTCCTTTCTTTTGCAATATTTCAAAGATTTTTCTTGAGACTTGTGATTTCCCGCATCCTGTTCTTACTGCACAAACGCCGATCAATGGTTTATTAGATTTAATCTGGGTGCTGTCTGGTCCAAGTAGGATAAAATCAGCGCCTGCTGCGTTTACAATCGCTGATTTCTCCATAACATATGGGTATGGTAAATCGCTGTATGCAAAAACAACCTCATCAATGTCATTTTCTTTTATCAGTTTAACTAAATCTCCTTCCGGATATATCGATATTCCATTTGGATATAGTTCGCCTGCAAGTTCCTTTGGATATTTCCTTCCGTATATGTCTGGAATCTGGGTTGCGGTGAACGCCACCACCTCATAATCTTCATTGTCTCTATAGTAAACATTGAAGTTGTGAAAATCTCTGCCCGCTGCACCCATTATGATTACTTTCTTTTTATCTGTCATAAGTTAAGCCTCCGATTCGGTTTCGGGTAACAGATTTCTATTTAAAGATGTTTCTGGGTTAAATGTTGAAAAATAAAAAATGAAATTTGAAGTTTTATTGTTCTTCAAATTTTTTTGCAATTTCTTTTGCAACTTCAAGACTTGTATTATTACCACCCATATCATAGGTTTTTACTTTGCCTTCTTTTACAACTGTTGCAATTGCCACTTCAAGTTTTTCACCATCTTCTTTTTCACCAAGCCAGTCAAGCATTAATTCTACTGATCGAATCATTGCAATTGGATTTACCTTGTATTGTCCTGCATATTTTGGAGCACTGCCATGCGTCGGCTCAAATACTGCAAGTTTATCACCAATATTTCCACTAGCAGCAAACCCGAGACCTCCAACAAGTTGGGCGCATAGGTCTGAAATTATGTCACCAAACATATTTGATGAAACTAAAACGTCATAATCTTGTGGATTTTTTACAAGCCACATACACATTGCATCAACGTTTGTTTCCCATAGTTCAATTCCTGGATATTCTTTGGCGATTTTTCTTGCTTCTTGGACCATAAGTCCACTTGTTTCACGAATGACATTTGGTTTTTCGACGATTGTTACTGATTTTCTATTATGTTCTTTTGCATATTCAAATCCCCGCCTTATTATATTTTGACAGGCCATTCTTGTAAAAATTCTAGTTGAAATTGCAATATCTTCTAATTTTGTTCCTTCAAATCTCTTCATTTTTTTATGGATGCTGAGTGCTTCAAAAACTTCTTTTGGAACTGGATGAAATTCAACACCTGCATAGAGTCCTTCAGTATTTTCTCTGAAGACAACAATATCAATGTCATCTCTATAATTTAGTGGATTTCCTGCAAATGCCTTACAAGGGCGTAGGTTTGTATGAAGGTTAAATGTCTGTCTCATTCGTACGATGGGGCTTGAATATACACATCCTTTATCCCTTAACTTAGGTGCAAGCTCCCTTTGCGCTTCCTGATTTGGTTTTGATGTTATTGCTCCAAAAAGACCGCAATCTACCTCTTTTAAAAGTTCAATGGTTCTTTCAGGAAACGGGTCTCCTTCAGTTTTCCAAAATTCCCAGCCAATTTCTCCAGGAATGTATTCTGCATCAAGTCCAATTGTATCAAGGACGATTTTTGCAGCATCCATTACGTCGTTTCCGACACCATCTCCAGGTAACCATGCTATCTTATATTTTGCCATGACCTGAGTAATTAAAAAGGTCTTTTAAAGCTTTTTGAGGGCAATTCTATTTTCTTAACTCTCCGAGCGTTGTAGCTCTTTCTGCAAAAGCATTATGCTTATGAATCGATTCCTCACTTTCGCTTCTTACGACTACCATTACGTCATCTGGTAAATTTTTGTATTTTTTCAAAATTGAACTTAAAACATCTCTTACAACATCCTCAACGAACTTTGGGTTTTTATGTGCATTAAAGACAAGTTGTCCTTCTTCTTTACGTTTTAATATTGCATATGTTGGGCTGCTAAAGGCATTTTCTACAATATCAATTAAATCGTTTGCATCAACGGATTTATCTTTGCCTGGAACTTCTATCATAAGAGTTGTAATGTTTCGTTGATTGTGTGTTGGAGGAACATCATTTTTGTTATAGCCGTCAAGTTTCCTGATTACTTCCATTGCACAGGGGCAAGCAGTCATTCCGATTACTTTTACGCCGATTAATTTTTTTATTTCACCATTTTTGTTTGCCTTTGCTTCTGCTACGAGTTTATATGGTTCCAACCCTTTTTTTCCAGATGGATAGGTCCGTTCTAGAAAATAATCCGCTTCTGCTTTTACCTCAGAAAATGAGGCATATTCGTGTTTTTTAAGAAGAGACTCTGCAATTTTTGCACAAAACGACTCAAGGTCTGTAACTGGTTTTTGGCTGTATGTTTCGGTAAGTTCTGATATTAGTTCCAAATTTCTTGACATGTGACTTCCTTTTTGAGCTGCCGGAAGGTCTACAAAAAGGTCCATTTTAACAACAAGAGGGTTTGTCTCTTTCATGTACGATCTTTTGATATTAACTAATTTTTTTACCCCTGTAACTCCAACTCTAGTTAGTTTGAAATTTAGTTTGGAGGGGCTTGATTGCACGTCTGGTAAGTCAACTGATTTCATTTTTCCAAACAACTCTAAACAAAAAGCGTTAATTAAAGTTATTATTTAACCCATTTTTAGCATTTAGTTTATAGAATTAGTTTATAAAGACTTGTTTAAAAGACACAAAAGAAAAAAAGAAAAGGATTTTGCTTTATATTATTGATGCGACAAATCTTCCACGAAAATTCAGTTCTGGGCACCCAAAAATTCCAACTATTACGT
This sequence comes from uncultured Thermoplasmatales archaeon, assembly GCA_964384305.1. GTDB lineage: Archaea > Thermoplasmatota > E2 > DHVEG-1 > DHVEG-1 > JAYEJG01. The sequence goes on from CAYLKT010000012.1 coordinate 6,687, forward strand.
CTGCACCAGGAACGACCTTAATAAGCATTCTCATTTCGAAATCTCTTCCAAGTCTTGTTAGAGTACCACTGTACCATTCAAGATCTCCGCGTTTCATTACTAAAGAAAGGCTTATATCGCAGTCCAATCCTCGAATTGTCATGCTTCCTTCCAATTTTTCACCTATTATCTCGCCGTTTATTTCACCAGAGAGTCTAGAATCACTAGATTGATATTCTCCACTAAATCCTATGTCTCTAGTTGCACCATTAGCGTATACTACTTGAGGTATTGCAAATAAAAAAATTGCTAATACCAAACCTGCAAATATTTTATTTTTGTTCATATTTTTTTATCTCCTACATGTGTTCTCTTAAGTGTCACCACGTGACTTGCCATATTATTGGATTTCATATATATAAATAGTTTATTTGGAAATTTTCGAACAAGAAACAAGTATTTGAATAGAAATAAAAGACAAAATAGATTTAAGTTGCTTCTCGATTAACAAAAAGTAAAATAAACCCTTTCGTATTCGCAGAAACAAATATTGCCGCTGTGGCTTAGAGGTATAGCGATTCCTTGGTAAGGAATAGGTCGGGGGTTCAATTCCCCCCAGCGGCTCTTAACAAAAGGACTATATTGCTACCACAATTAGGACAAGAACCTGCAGATTTGTCAATTTTTCTTGGTAGAAATGAATAATGTTTTTATACTATAAGAAATATATATAATATATATATAAAAAAGGGGGTACTTGTTACGATAAAAAGTAAGCTAATAGGTGTTGTTTTTTGTGCTGTTATACTAAGCTCGATAAGCTCTTTTTCAATAGCCGAGAATATCGAAGATTATAACGAAACAGAAGTAATCACAATCTCGTCTGTTAACCAAGAGGAAGAATGTGGACTTTGTGATGTACATGTAGAACAAGATTTTAATCCAAAATCCATGGAAAAAGTTTATCCTCATGCTGAACCTGTTGCTACAATTAAAGTATGGACTGAATCTGCCTGCACTGGTGAAGAATTTAATCCTAATTGTGACGATGATGACGATGACGATGACGATGATGGTGGTGGCGATGTGCGAGTGATTCCGCCACTTGCAGCAGAGGATGAAAGTCTAGAAGAAAGAGAAATAAAAAATATTATTTTTAATAATGGTGGAGAAGTAAATGAGGATTGTAACATATGTGGTAATAGTGTAAAACAAAACTTAATTAGCGTTCAGGAATCAATAACTCTCGCAAATGAACAAGTAGCACAAACCAATGCTGCAACTCCTACTCCGTCCAGTATAATGGATACACAGCAACAAGCAGCAGAGCCCGTGGGAGCGGTTTCTTTGGGCCCTGAACCCATTGAGGCAGATCCTTTAAACCCTGAGCCTGTAGAAACAGAAGAACCATGTGATGATCCATGTTGGTTCCAGCCAGATGATGGCGCTACTGTAACATTTTACCCTCCAGAAAATGTTTTTGTTTATCCTGAAACAGTTGGTTTGGGCTGTGGGGAAGAAAGATATGTTACTGTTGCTGTAAGGACCTTTAATGTTGATAGCAACGGCCCGATAGAAATACCTTATTCAGCAAGTTCTATTAACTCATTTGATACACCTTTTGTCTCATGTTCTGGTATGATTATATGTGGTGTGGCCGCTGCTTGGGGTTATGGTGCCGATGATCCTAATTTACCTACGATAACAATTAATTTAGGCGGTCAAGATCCCAATGTACCTCCTCCAGGAGTACCAACTGAGGTTTTAGATGAACAAAGTAATGAACTAACCATGGGTCAAAATGTTATTTTTGATGCCAGCTCTCTTAATAATGGGGTAGCAAATGCTGCATATTCTTGGGATTTTGGTGATGGAATTACATCAGACGACAGGATAACAACAACTCATGCCTATGAAAAACCTGGGGAATACACTGTAAAAGTATCAGTGGAAGAAAACGATATCGTTTTAGATGAAGGTATTGCAAATGTTGTAGTAGTTGATGGTACAACTAGTCCAGTTGATAATGAAACATCTGAAGATGTCACTGATTCCGATGTTGAAGGAACTAATGGGGGTGCCCTTGATCAGCCTGATAAGTCAAATCATGAAAAAGATGCTTTTAGTAGTTTACTCGACATGATTATTCAGATGTTAGAGGATATTCTCTCCAGACTTTCGGTATAAAATATAAAAAATATTTTCTTTTTTTATTTTTCTTCATACGCATCTCTGCAACATTTGAAACCCCAATATTTTTCAGAATTCTAAGACGTTCAGGTAAGGCCTTGCGTAAAAGTTGTGTTGTATAAGCAAATCTTTCAAAGCATCAATAGGCTCAAAGCCACGATAAACACCCCTAAGGCCACTCCAAAAACTACGATATGATCATAGCGTCTTAAGCAAAATGACCATATGATTTATCTCACAACATTAGAAGCTGAGAACCTCCACTTAGAATACATTAAAAAGAGAGATTGCTCTCCAGGCTAGACCAGCAACCAGAAGGCCATAGCCTATTGATGTAACCGTTAAAAGCATGGATCGTTTAAAACCAAATTCTTTAGTAAGCATCCCAAAAGCAATTATACAAGGAATCCCAATAACAGCTGCTACACCAAATGTATAAAGTTGAAGAGAGGTCAAAGCCAAAGATAGTTCAACACCCAAAACTGACACGAGCATGCCCCCTGTTAAATCTTTTTGTAAAAATCCAAATAGTAAAGGAATAATAACAACAGCAGGTAACCCCAACCAAGTAGTAATTGGTGAAAGTGGCTCGACTACAACAGCAGCGAGACCTATTGTATCCAGAGTACCATATGCTATCCCTCCAATTGCCAACAAAGGTATCACAATATACACAAAATCTTTCATTCTAATCCAGCTTTTGGCAGCAACATTCTTGATTAACGGCTTTCTATATGGAGGTAATTCTAAAAGTAAGGGTTCGCTGTGAACATGGAAAACTTTTTTTATTCCAAGGGCCCATATCAAACCAGCAACTAAAGCAGTCGCCAAAACAAAAAACGCCAACATTATACCCCCATAGAATCCAACTACTCCCATTATGATAGCAGTCCTACTGGAACATGGAACAAAAGCAAATAATGAAGCAGTATGAAATTGTTCTTTTTTAGAAGATAAGACCCGGGTAGCTCTAACTGCAGGAACAGTGCAACCCAAACCTAATGCTAAAGGAATAAATGCCTTCCCAGGAAGACCTAATTTTTTCAAGAACCGTTCCGCATTTACAACAAACCTGGAAAGCAGCCCTGTATCTTCCAATATGCCTAAAAACAAATAGAATAGAAATACGTACGGCAAGGCGATGGAAATTCCTGCTACAACTCCAGTTAATCCCTGTACCAGGACTAGCGCAACAACAGATGACTCATCAATAAAAAAGAAAGATAAAAAATTTTCTGTTAAGTCCATAAGAATCCTTTGCACAAAATTACCAAAAAATAACAATAACCCAAAGAGGGCAAGAAGAAATAAACCGGTAGCGAGTGGGCCCCAGTCTTTATGCAAAAGAACATCATCAATCTTCTCTTGGAACTGCTTTTTTCCTTCCAGGTGAGTTATTTGAGTGGCCTGCTCTGCTATAAAAGATGCAGTGCCATATCTAGTTACGGATATGTCCTTAGCAACATTGGGATGTTCATTTAATCTTTCTTTAGCTGATTTAGCGATTCTGCTATCCTTCAAGTATCCATAGAAGTCTTTATCTCCCTCTAGAATACGCAAGGCAACAAATCGTTTTGGCAATTTTCCTTCAACTTGAAGCGATATGTTGTTTACTGCTTGTTCTATATGGTCATCATATTCAATTTGAAAACTTCTCTTTGCAGTCTCTCTGATTGCTGGTATCAGCTCTGCAAGCTTATCTATTCCCTTTTTAGTAATGGGATTTACGGGAACAACTGGGATATTAAGGAGTTTTTTCAATTTTTCATAATCAATTTGTATTCCTTTCTTTTGGGCATCTTCCACAAAATTAATGGCTAAAATAGTGGGAACCTTGGCTTCTAATACTTGCAATGTCATGTACAAGCTTCTTTCGAGGGACGTGGCATCAGCAACTGCTATCACTCCATCAATTTCTTCTTCAAATAGTGCCTTTTCGGTAACTTTTTCCTCTTCGCTTCTGTCAGAAATAGAGTATATTCCAGGGGTGTCTCTAAACTCAATTTCCGTACTGCCAACTTTCTTTCTAGCTTTTGTCACTTCGACGGTAGTTCCTGGATAATTGGATACTGTAACTTTGGGGCCAACTATGGCATTGAGTAATGAGGATTTTCCTACATTTGGCTGCCCAATCAACAGTATTTTAAGAGTTTTCGTATTCTGTGCCATTTATCTAGTCCTCATGTGGTTTTTCCCAATCCATAGACAAATTTACTCCACCAGGAATTTGCCTCTGTCTGCAAATCTTTAATCTCCATTAATTTTTCACTCATTTTAGTATCTTGATCTCTTTTGCTACGTTTTTTCCAAGGGCAAGTTTTTTATTTCCTATAATAATAATGATACCATCAGGGATCTTGTTTATCATCCTAATTTTTTCCCCTGGAAATATTCCCATGCTGATAATTCTCTCAAATAATCCATAATCTGAAAAAGTAAAATCAGAAATAATACCTTGTTCCCCTGGATCAAGAGTTGTTAGAGGAAAACTTTGTTTCTTAAGAGCGGATAACGACTGGAGTTTATGCAGAACTCCCTGGGAGACATAATGTTCAAGAATATGAGCCATCTCGTGGGCTTCTTTTTTGGTTTTTGTTTTCCCAAAATAATTTTCAAGAACAAGATATTTTCTTAAAATATCATCTACTTTTTCTTTGTTCTTTCCAGTTAACTCTAAAGAACCTTGCTGAGATTTAATCAATCCTTCGTTTTCAAGTTCATTAATTGCTTGGTACATAGCAGAAGGAGACTCTTTAATTTCTTCCATTATGACCTTTACTGAGACATTTCTATTCTGTTCACCCAGTATTCTTAAAATATCTTCCTTAACTTTTTTTAAACTATCAGATTCTTTACTCACAGTGTCACCTTGACAAAATAGACAATAGCACTTCCTACCCATGTAGAAAGACCTGCTAGAATAGTAAGCAATAAAGCAAAACCGATGTCTCCTGAAACATCCATTATATTTCCTTCTTTATTATAGCAATAAATTGATTATGATTTTTTACGTCCATGTACAGGACAGTCCGATGCATTTTCCCGAGTGCATTCAACATATTTTCCTGTTTCATAGAAATATTTGAAGTGATCTAGCCATCTTGGGTTATCTTCAAATCTTTTTACAAATTCAACAAATTTTGTTAATCTATTCATTGTTTCTTGATTTACAATGTGCTCTATCTTACAAGCATCTTCATTAGCTACTTTTTCGTCAACTCCAATAATTAAAAGAAATTCTTTCAAGGTATCGTGTTTCTTTCTTGTCTTTTTTGCAATGTTTTTCCCTTTTTTAGTTAATGTAACGCCACTGTATTTCTCATAGTTAATGTAACCTGCATTTCCTAGTTTCTGAAACATCTCTGTGACACTTGATGCCCCCACACCCAGGAACTTAGTCACATCTTTTACTTGAGCGTAACCCTTTTTTTCTATGATAATATCTAATGCTTCTAAATAATCCTCAGTTCGTTCTGTTGCCATATTTATACCAACTATTTTTGGTAAACCAAATTATATTCGGTGTTTATAATGTAAGCCTCATATATAAAAATGCTGTTTAGTTTTTGAAGAATAGTTTTGGAAAAAACATGCCGACCCTTTGTTTATATTTGATATATTCTGCCCCAAATTGTTCTATCAGTTTTTCCTCTTCAGCTTTTGCCGTTGGATAAATTCCAATAATTATGAAAAGGACAGGAACTAACAGCCAATAGATAAGAAGAATTAAACTTAATCCTGCCAAAATAAATACATATGATACATATAGAGGATGTCTTATAACTCTAAAAGGACCTTTTTGAACCAACTTATGACTTCCAAGTGTGCCAGATGGTGCAGGACGTAAATATTTACCAGCAATAATAATAATCAGATTTCTACAATAGTGTCTACATCTACCTCTTGTGGTTTAACTAATTTTGCCTCAAGAACATCTGCCATTGCCTTTGCAATCCTTTCAGTATTACCATGATGCACCGAGTTATAAATTACTAATAATTTTGCATTCATCACGAATCTCCTTAACCTTTCTGTTCATATCTTCACGAACATGATGTTTGAAAAATATCTTTTTAATC
>CAYLKT010000013.1:0-12905 GCA_964384305.1 uncultured Thermoplasmatales archaeon
ATGGTAACAGGTAAAAGAGTGGAAATAAAATAGAAATTAACCATTATTCATATAGTTTTACTACACTGATATCTTGTTTTACTTTCATGGAACTTGCAATAGCGTTACATTTTACTCTCATAAGATATGCAATGGGCCTATAATCTGTTTCAGAAAACGCCTCATAATTTGCCATTCCTTTGCATATTATCAAATCAGTTTTTCTCAGAGTATTTTCAAGTTTTTTTGGAAGATTTTCAAAATCGATACCCACTGCAAAACCGCCAGTTGTTAAAATTTCATCAACAACTTCTTCAAATCCAAGTTCTAACACATCGTCCATTGTTGCATCTGAAAGAACATCTTTTCCCTTAACAACTAACGTTAGAAATATATCGGGATTAAGCTTTTTTATTTCTCTGCAAAGCATTTTGTCAAAAACGATTTCACCGCAATTGTCAGTAAACAACACCATATTTTTTGATTTTGATATCAGATCTTTAACTTTGTCATAGTCGTCATAACCAAGTCCATCTTGATAGGATTTTTCAAAGACCTCTTTTAGATCTTCGGGACTTTTGCTTCCACCTGGAATTCCAAAATCCATAAGATTTCCAATTATTGCACAGACCATGGTTGCCTTTAGCGGGTCATCTGCAGTTTTCACAATTTCTTCTGCTTTTGGCAATAGTTTTTTAGCAACTTCGTTGGCTTGATTTTTTAAATCAGAATATGGATCATTATCGCCAAGCGTTTCATATACAATTTTATGCACTTTTGTTGCAATTATGGCACTACAGACGTTTGGATCATAAATTTTTGATAAGATCTTACAGGCATTTTGAATTGCTCTCTTTCTTCTTTCTTTATCTTTTGTACTCTGTTCAGATTCGAAGATTATTCTTCTCAAAAGGCATGGCACGCATTCTGTTTGAATTTTCATGACAAGAACCACGAAAACAACATATTATATTATAGTCTTACTGCAAAAGTTTTTTACAAAGATAAACACCATCATCTTTAAAACCAAGTTTTCTATAGTATTCTTTTACACCAACACCACTTAAAACAAATAAATATTTTTTATCAAATTCTTCAAGACATATACGTTCTGCCTCTCCAATTAGTTCTTTTCCAAAGCCTTTGTGTTGGAAACCTTTTTCGTCTTTTTCGCCTATGGGTAACTGTTTGCCTACAACTTTTAGTTCTCTGATAATCATGCATGGGTTTTTTGATAATTCATGTCTGTGTGAGTTTTCGATATCTCTTAGTCTTAAAAATCCAATAAGCCCATCACAACTTTTTTCAACAAGAGAAATAAAAATTTCGCTACTTGCACTTGCATCATAGTTTGTTACGTCCATTGATATATTATCTTCGTTTATCTCGATGTTTTCTCTTAGTGACTTATGGCCAATTTCTCTGCATCTTATGCATCTACATTTCCTGTGATGTTTTATTAACTCTTTTTCAACAAATTGTCTTAAATTGCTTTTATCAACGCCTGCATCGATGTATGGGGATGGAATATCTCTTTGTACTCTTTGGATTCTAACCCACTCTGGAACATACTCTTTTATTTCAGAGATAAGCTCGGCTGCTTTTTTGGTATTGAGTGGTTCGTAATCGCCTTTTTTCCACATGTCATATAGTTTTGTCCCTTTAATTGTAAGAGTCGGATAAATTTTTATCATGTCTGGTTTGAAATCAGGATCTTCAAAAATTGTTTTGAACGCTTCAATATCTTTATCATGACTCGAGTCGGGAAGTCCTGGCATCATGTGGTAACAAACCTTAAAACCACTATCCTTTGCTATTCTAGTTGCAAGAATTGAATCTGTTACAGTATGCCCTCTTTTGATGTTATATAGTATATTGTCAAATGTTGTTTGTACTCCCAACTCAACACGTGTTGCTCCAAGTTCAAGAGATCTGTCAACATGCTGTAATCTAAACCAATCTGGTCTTGTTTCAACTGTAAGTCCAATGCAACGATGATCTGCAAGTTCATTCGTCTTTTTTGCTTCTCTAAGGTTTTTAGACTCGGTTTCATTAAACGCGTCAAAACAGCGTTTTACAAACCAATTTTGATAATAAGGATTTCTTGCAGTAAATGTTCCACCCATAATTATTAGGTCTATTTTGTTGGTGTTATGCCCTATTGCAGAAAGTTGATTTATTCTATTTGTCACTTGCAGGTATGGATCAAAGTTGTTTAATATCGCTCTCATTGCAGCAGGTTCATGACCCGTGTAGCTTTGAGGAGTATTGCTTTCAGGGCCGCCTGGGCATGGAATACATTTTCCATGCGGGCAGGCTTCTGGTGATGTCATTACGGCAACTATTGCAACCCCGGATATTGTTCTCATGGGTTTTTTTCTTAAGATTGATATTAAAAAATTTGTTTCTTCTTCAGATAGATTCTCACTCAAATTTGCAAGGATTTCACTGTCCGGTGGGACTTTGTTGATGCTATATTTTTTACAAAGTTTGATTTTTGCTTTGTGAAGTTCTTCTTTTGAGTGGATTTTGTCTGAAAGTATGAGGTCAATTATCTCTGAATGAAATGACATTTGAATGACACCATAAAATCATCAGATAAAAAGATATCTTTAACGATGTAATTAAATATGGAGTGGCTTTTTCTAAATGACAATGCCTGTGCACATAAATTTATTAATAATTGTAGGATTAGGCAACTAAACTTGTGGAGCGTTAATATTGGATATAATTAAAACTGAAAATTTAACAAAAAAATTTAATGCTTTTACTGCAGTTGATGGTATATCTTTTTCGGTTAAGAAAGGAGAGGTATTCGGCTTCTTGGGGCCTAATGGTGCAGGAAAAACTACAACAATTAAGATGCTTACAACGCTTCTTAATCCAACGAGCGGTTCGGCAGAAATTGCTGGTTTTGATATAGTTAGAAACAGGAATGATGTAAGGCAGGAAATCGGAGTTGTTTTTCAAGAACCAGCATTGGATGATATACTCACAGGTGAAGAAAATCTGGAATATCATGCTAGACTCTATGGCATTAATCGTGAGACGAGAAAAAGAAGAATACAAGACGTTCTAAAACTTGTGGATTTAGAAGATAAAAAGGACATTCAGGTAAAAAAGTATTCCGGTGGTATGAAACGACGACTCGAAATTGCAAGAGGCCTTATGCACGCTCCTGTAGTTTTATTTCTAGATGAGCCCACCTTGGGTTTAGATGCGCGATCAAGAAGGGCTATTTGGACGTATATCCAAGAATTGAAGAAAAGGGAAGGAACTACAATATTTCTAACAACGCATTACATGGAAGAGGCAGATGCTCTGTGTGACAGAGTCGGCATCATAGATCGTGGCAGGATACTTGTAATGGATACAATCAAAGACCTCAAAAATTCTGTTGGTAATGATGTTATCACGTTGTCATGTACAAATATGAATAAACTTTCAAAAAGATTGGAAGAAGAAAATTGGATAAATGACGTTAAAATTTATGATTCGTCCTTAACACTTGGTGTAGAAAAAGGAGAAGAAAAAATTCCAGTAATTATAGAACTTGCACGATCTCTGGAGATAAAGATAAAATCAATTAGTGTACGAAAACCAACACTTGATGATGTATTTCTATTGTATACTGGAAGAAAAATTCAAGAAGAGACAGTAAACCATGTGCCAAAAATGCCCCCTATGTTTTACGGGAGGAGATGATTCTGGAGACAAGAGAATTAGAAGCCATCTACATAATGTGGCTGAGACAAGTTAAACGGTTCCTAAGATCAAAAAGTAGAATGGTGGCAACAATTGTGCAACCTTTGTTTTTTTTGGTGATACTCGGCTCTGGTTTGAGGTCCGCAATGCTTCCAGGGATGAAGGGAGATGATTATGTTATGTTTCTTACTCCTGGGATTGTAACAATGGCAATACTGTTCTCTTCGATGACTGCAGGCGTTTCCATTCTATGGGACAAACAATTTGGATTTTTACAGGAAGTTCTTGTTGCACCAGTGTCTAGATTCTCAATAATAATTGGAAGAATTCTTGGAGGTTCAACAATTGCTTTGTTTCAGGGTTTTATAATTTTATTTATTGCATTTGTGTTGGGTACACCAATTCTAGGATTTTCCGGGCTTTTTTTTACGATGGTATTTATGGTTCTTATTGCCTTTACTGCTGTTGGATTTGGTATTATACTTGCATCAAAAATGGAGGATTTTCAAGGATTCCAGCTAATCATGAATTTAGTTATAATGCCCCTTCTTTTCATGTCAAGTGCTTTTTTCCCGATAGCTTTAAATCCAGGGCTACCTGATATTATAGTAAAACTGTCTTTTTTAAATCCGTTATTCTATATGGTAGACGGGATGCGTGGAAGTATAATTGGAGTGGATAATTGTTTTTCGCCACTGGTGGACTTTGCCATTGTAGCCCCAATGTGCATTATTCTTATTGCTATAGGTAGTTATCTATTTTCAAAAAGTGAAGCATAACTTTTGAAGGTCTTAAAAACAAGAAACGCAGATGATATTTACCTATTTTTAACATCTAAGCAGTTTCTAAATGTCTTTGTCATGTTTATTAGGGAGCATGCAACAGTAACAGGACCTACACCACCAGGAACAGGTGTTATTTTTGCTGCTTTTTCTTTTATAGATTGAAAATCTACATCTCCTACAATCCCATTAACTGTATTTATAATTGCAACATCTATTACAAGCGCGTCTTTTTTTATATGGTCCTTTGTAATTAGTTTTGGAACCCCTGCAGCAGTTACCAAGATGTCTGCTTTTGAAGTAATCGGCTTGATATCTTTTGTAAAGACATGGCAGACAGAAACGGTTGCATTTCTATTCAAAAACAGTGCAGCGAGTGGCTTCCCCACGATATTTGAGTGATTAACGATTACAATATTTTTTCCTTCTAATTCTATATTTTCATATTCAAGGATTTTTAATACCGCAAGCGGGGTGCATGGAACAATATTTTCGAGGCCAATCAGAGTATTTCCCATATTATGTGGTGTTAAACCTTCTACGTCCTTTCTTGGATCGATTGTATTTACGATTTTATATTGAGAGATATTTTTTGGTACTGGAAATTGAACAAGTATTCCATGAATATCTTTATCATTATTCAGATATTTTATGGAATCTAAAACTTCTTTTTCTGTTACATCTTCTAAAAATTCAGTTCTACTTGTACTGATTCCAACTTCTCTGCATGCTTTTTCTCTTAACTTGAGATAGATCTCAGATGCAGGATCGGATCCAACTTTAATTGTATTAATGTTTATATTACATGCATATTTGTTTTTTAACTTTTCAATTTCCTTCGCTGTTTTTAGCTTCAGGTTCTTTGCAATTTCTCTACCATCAATAATTTTTACTGACATGTGTTTTTCAAAATTTAGATTTACAGAGTTCTTATAAATGCTATGGTTTTGTACCGATTGCATAGAATTGCGGGAAAAAATTCAATTGAACGCCATTGTCAAGAGAGCGAAGGTAGCTGTATTCCCACTCATCAATCTCATTTTCCGAGATTCCTGCATTTTTTAGAGTTTTAACATAAAAATCTCTTGCATGAAGATAGTATGATTTATCTTCTTTACAGGTCCAAATTCTGTTGTTTCCGATACCAATTTTTGTTTTAAGCCCAGCTTTTGCAAAGAAATATCTAAGCTTTCTTCCAATATGTGGGTCTCCACCTATCTCTTCAATTGCTTTTCCTGCAAATATTGGATCGATTTTTGGATTCTCTGGAAAGTGTAGTTTTCCTCCATAATCTGGCTCAAGGGACGCAAGAACCTTTCCGCCAGATTTTGTAACTCTTGCCATCTCATTTACTACTTTTTGGGGATTTTTCACCCACATTAAAAACAGATTACATGTTACAATACCAAATGTATTATCCTTAAACGAAAGATCCTCTGCACATTCTACCTTCAGTTCTACATTTTCATAGTCTTTTAATACGTCTCTTGCAGCATCTATCATATCTTTTGATCCATCCACAGCAACTACTTTTCCCTTTGTCATTCTTGCGATGTCTCTGGTGACCATTCCCGAACCACAGCCAACATCAAGAATTTTTTCAGCGTCTTTTATTCCAACTTCCAGGTAAAGAGGAATTCTCTCTTCAGCCGTTTCTAATGCTTGAAGTTCCAATTTTTTTATGAAATCTTTGAAATCTTCTTTTGTTCTTTTGTGAAAACTGTCTTTTTTTACTCGGACCATTTTTTCAGCAATAGGATGGGGCTATATTTAGTTAAGTTTTTCTAGGCATTACTTTTTAAATAAAAAGTTGTATTTACGTTCGTATGAAGGTAGTATTACAACTCGCACTTGACCTTTTAAATGAACACCGTGCACTAAAGATTGCTAAAGATTCTATAAAAGGTGGGGTAGACTGGCTTGAGGTGGGAACTCCATTAATAAAGAGCGAAGGAATGGATGTTGTTAGGAAAATAAAGGAAACTTTTCCGGACAGGGTTATAGTTGCCGATATGAAGGTTATGGATACCGGTGCATTTGAAACTGAAATGGCATCGAAGGCAGGTGCTGATATCGTCTGCATTTTGGGTGTAGCAGATGATAGTACAATAATTGAGTCTGTTAAATCTGCGAGAAACTATGGTTCAAAAATAATGGTTGATCTTATAGGTGTCAAAGATAAGGTGAAAAGGGCAAAAGAACTGGAAAAAATGGGAATTGACTACGTCTGTATGCACATAGGAATAGATGAACAGATGATTGGAAAAAACCCTGTTAAGATTTTAAAAGAAATTGTAAATGGAACAAATGTTCCTGTTGCTGTCGCTGGTGGTATTAATAGTGAAACTGCCGTTGATGTTGTAAATGCAGGTGCGAGCATTGTGATTGTTGGCGGGGCAATAACAAAGGCAAAGGATGCAACAGAAGCAACAAAAAAGATAAGAAAGGCAATTACTGACAAAAAGAAGATTAAAACCGACCAATTCAAAAAGTATTCTTCAGAAGATTTAATCAGTGCTTTTTCAAAAGTTTCAACACCAAATATCTCAGACGCTATGCACAGGGCAGCATGTATGCAAGATATCCATCCGGTAAAATCTGGCTATTGCATGGTTGGAAGGGCAGTAACTGTTAGAACAATCGACGGGGACTGGGCAAAACCTGTCGAAGCAATAGATAAAGCAGAAAAAGGAGATATCTTAATAATTGATGCTTGCAAAGGAAGAATTGCAGTCTGGGGTGAGCTTGCGACATGGAGCGCAATGAAAAAAGATCTTGCTGGAGTTGTAGTAGATGGTGCGGTAAGAGATGTTGACGACATAGTAAATATTGATATCCCTGTCTTTTCAAGGCACATTTCTTCAAATGCAGGAGATCCTAAGGGTTATGGTGAAATCGGCTCAGAAGTCATCTGTGGGGGTCTTAAAGTAAAATCTGGAGACTATGTTGTTGGTGACGATTCTGGTGTAGTAGTAATTCCTTCTGAAATTGCTCAGGAAATAGCAAATAGGGCTCTTGATGTAAAAGAACATGAAAATAGAATACGTCAAGAAATAAAAGATGGAAGCTCTCTTGGAAAAGTATTAAAATTAAAAAAATGGGAAAAAAAATAAAAGAAGATTTTTCCCTTATTTGAGAATTGGTCCACCGATTGGTAAAACTGTTTTTTCAAAGGCTCCGTTTATAACTTCTGCCATTGCAAGGTATATTGCTGAAAATCCACAGATGATGCCTTCTACTCCTATGATCCATGAGATGTTGGTAGGAATAGCTCCCCAGTCTTTCAATGCCAACAGGTATAACAATATGAACAATGAGGCGAATACAAACGAAAGTGTAATGTTATTCTTCAGTGTTGCAAAGAACATCATCATTGTAAATAGGCCCCACATGAAAAAGTACATGCCCATTGCCACTGTGTCGGGTCCTTCAAAACCAGTAAATTTTGGAAGAACCAAAAGGCCAACGAGTGACAGCCAAAAAAGTCCAAATGAAGTAAATGCCGTGACTCCAAAAGTATTTCCCTTTTTATATTCTAAAATTCCTGCAATTATCTGGGCTAGACCGCCATAGAAGATTCCCATGGCTAGTATCATTGTACCCAATGCAAAAACGCCAGCGTTATGCAAATTTAAAAGCACCGTAGTCATGCCAAAACCCATTAGGCCAAGTGGTGCCGGATTTGCTAGTATATTTTTTTCTATCATATGTAAACCACGGCCGGCTGAATATTCTTCAATTATAAATATCTGTCGAGATAATCATAGTTACTGCAGCATAACAATAAATCCAGTAAGAAGCATGGCAAGTATAATTAGAATGGCAAGTATTTTTACTGCCCAGCTTTTCAATGTATTCTTTTTTATTTTTATTTTATCAACTCCTCAGGAACTTCAATATATATATCATCAAATTTTATTATACCCCTATTGCTTTTGCCCTTCACCTGTGTTTCTTTTTTGACGTTAATATATCCATTTTTCATAAGTTTCTCATTTGGATTTTGTGTGTTGTCGATTGATATATCTGACCAGGTTACGTCGCCATTATCTTCAATTTTTCTTATGATTTCTTGTTTTTTACTTTCTATTGTTTTTACTATGTTCTTACTATCTTTTTTGAACAGTGGACCTAATTTTGAATAGGCTGGTTTTACCTCTACTATCTTCTCTACAACGTCCGGCTTCCCTTCTATAAACTGATGACTGTCCGGGATGTTTAATGTTGCCTCTATAATTGATTTACTTGGCTCTATTTTTGACAGCGTCTCTTTACTTGCATAGGTTGCATAGCATTCAAATGGTGCGTTTAATGCAATACCATTTTCGCTTTTCATTGAACGCAGCATTGATATGTATTTCTTGACGGTCTCACCAGCTTCTTCTGAACTTTCGTCAATTAGAATTTCTGCAGGCCATGAAGATAGATGAATGCTTTTACAACCATCTGATTCTCTGTAGTGTTTGTAGTAAATTTCTTCAGTTATGTGTGGGAAGAACGGAGCAAATAATTTTATCATCCCAAGGCCAAGTGTGTATAGTGTAAAACTTATACTTTCAACATTTTTGTTTTTGTAAACTGAGGATTTTGCCATTTCGATATAGTGATCTGCAAGCTCGTGCCAAAGAAAATATTCAATTTCTTTCATTGCTTGGGAGTAATCAAAAGCATCCATAAGTTTTGTACATTTTTTGATAAGTTTAGTAAACTTAGTAAGAATCCATTTGTCAATATCAATTAAATCATCAGGCTTCTTGGGTTTTTTGTCGGTTTTTGCAATCCCTGAAATGAAGTTCTCGACATTCCAAAGTTTTCTAAGTAGTCTTACTCCACGAACGACATCTTTTTTTCTAAATGCATTATCTTCGCCCAGTGCGCAGCTTGTTGCATAGCATCTAAAGGCGTCTGTTCCATATTCATCTATTATTTTAAGCGGATCAATTACGTTTCCAAGACTTGCATGCATCGGTGTTCCGTCTTCAGATAAAATAAATCCATCCATCATAATATTTTCAAATGGCTTTTCTCCAGTAAGTAGGTTACAACGAAGAATGGTATAAAATGCCCAAGTTCGTATTATGTCGTGGGCTTGAGGTCTAAGGGACATTGGATAAAGTTTTTTGAATTTCTTATCATCTCTGTGCCAAAAAGTATTGTAAAGCGGTGAAACTGAGCTGTCCATCCAGGTGTCAAATACATCTTCACAGCCCTTCAAGTCACCATTGCATTTTGGACATTTTTCTACAGGTGCTTTATCTGTTGTAGGATCAACATAACATTGGTCTGGCTTGGCCAGTACAACTTCTTTACATTTTTCACATTCCCATAATGGTATTGGTGTTGCAAAATAACGCTGTCTTGAAATTACCCAGTCCCATTCAAGAGAATTGACCCAGTCTTCAAGTCTTATTTTCATAAATTCTGGAAACCAGTTCGTTTCCTCTGATGTCTTGAGGACCATCTCCTTAAAATCAGTAGTTTTCAAAAACCACTGTTCTGCATTAATAAATTCAACTGGAGTTTTGCATCTCCAACAAACGCCAACACTTTGATCAAGAGGGTCTTGTTTGATTAATATGTTTTCATTTTTCAAGTCTTCAATTACTGCTGCTCTTGCCTCTATTATTTCCATTCCTTTGTATTTGTTGCAAATGTCCGTCATACGCCCTTCTTCGTTGATGCTCATCTCAATTGGAAGTTTGTACTTGAAAACCCAATTCAAATCCTCTTTGTCACCTATCGTACATATCATTACGATTCCAGAACCGAAATCTGGATCAACGACATCATCTTCAACAATCTTTACTTCTTTATTGAATAGCGGGACAATAAGCGTTTGGTCGACAAGCCAGACTGCTCTATCGTCTGTTGGATGCACTGCAACGATTTGGCAGGATGGAAGCATTTCAGGTCTTGTTGTTGCGATTTCTATATACGTTCCTTGCTCATCTTTTCCAATTCCATGGTATTTTAATATTTGTTCCGGTTGTTCATCTTTGAAATAGAATTTAATTGTGTTAAGTTTAGTTTGCCTATCTGCATAGACAACTTCTGCATCTGCCATTGCAGTCATGCATCGAGGACACCAGTTTACAGGAAATTTTCCCTTGTATATGAGACCTTTGTTGTATAATTCAATAAATGAAATCTGAGTAATCCTTCGATAATACTTGGCATCGGTTTGGTAATAAATGGAGGGATCCATGCTTTCTCCAAGAATTATAAACTGGTCTGTCATTGTCTTGATGTTTTTATTTGCAAACTCACTGCAAAGTTTTGTGAATTTGCGTCTATCTATGTCCTTACGAGTGATGTTCATGCTTCGTTCTACTCTTTCTTCTATTGGGATTCCATTTACATCGAAACAGAGTGGGAAAAACACCTCATATCCTTTCATGCGTTTATAGCGAGCTGCAAAATCAATGTGCGTGTAATGGACGGCATGACCTGCATGGAGTGGACCAGATGCATAACGTGGAGGAACATCTATGCTGTAAGGTTTTTTACCGCTGTTGATGTTGAAATGATATATTTCTTCTTCTTGCCAAATCTTTTGCCATTTTTCTTCAATTGCCTTTTGGTCATAATCTGACATACTGGTTTTCTCCATGATTATTGAAGTGAACTTGTATGGGTCAAAGAATTTTTACTTATAAAAGTTACTTATATGTAATGAAAAGAATCAAAACGAGAAGAAGGGTGCGTTATCGTCCTACAATATTTCTGCTTTTTCACAATATCCTGCAAAGACGTAAATTTTCGGTATGAAAAGTGTTTTTTTTATAGAAAATCTCGACTTTGTGACAACGAAAGCGCCTGTGAAATTCGTTACTCTTACAGTATGTTTCTCGTTTCTGATGTTTGTTTCGTTTGTAAAATTTTGCCCATCATATTTTCCAAGATATGTTTCGTAACTAAATAATGACCAGTTGCGCTCTATATCTCTTCTGTATTTGATTGTAAATGAGACATTCTCTAATATTACTATTTTGATAGGTAATATAATTGGTAAAAACTTTAATCTCAACAACTTGTTTACTTTTATCCTCTTTTCCAAAGGTGCTTTTTGAAAAGTAATTCTCGAGTTTATTCGCAATGCTGCACTATACGTTATAAAGGCTGTTGCGTTTGTTTCATTGCCATTTTCCAAAGAAATATATTCTTTTGCAACGTCTATGTTGGGTTCTATTGTTTCACCCATTACAGGAATGGAAGTCAAACTCATCAAAAATACACAAAATATTGCCCCGATTATTCTTTTATTCATTCTTTCCCACCTTTCAGTAGTTTATCATCATTTGTATTTATCTTTCTTCAACGAGGGATTTTAGTTCCGATAAATCTTTTTTAATAGCCCCGATTTGTTGTGTTTTTTCTTCTTCGAAGTTTTTTAATACGCCCTCAAGAGATGTTGTAAGTTTGTAAAGATGAACGGGGCGACCTTTACCTTTCTTTCTTATGTCCCTTCTCTCTATCCACCCTCTATTTTGCAAATGTTGCATGGCAACTGATACCTCGGGCTGTCTTAACCTTGCACCATGTTCGATTTCAGCAGATCTGCATTCATCGGTGCTTGATATGTAAATCAGGGTTTTTGCAAAGTTTTTCGGCATCCCTAAATCAGCAAAAACTTGGATGATTTTTTCATCCCGTTTATCAAATCTATATAAGTTGTCTCGTTTCATATGATCATCCATGGAATTCCAATATTATTATAATTACTATACTATAATATAAGGGGAGTTTATAAGTTTTTTTATAATTAGTTAATATGTTAACAAAAAGTTTTATTTAGTACAAAAGCCAAGCGCTTCTTCTATCCTGCCCATTTCGATACCTGTTGTTAGATTTCCGATTACGGCTCCCTTTGTATTTGCAACAAGTCCACTCCCAATCAAAGGCACACCGTGATTTATAGTCCCTATCATAACATCTACGTCAAAAAGCTTTTCCAGCTCGTATTTTTCTTCATTTGTTACCTTTGGATGGCACAAAAGCCCTTTATTTGTTACGACTGCAGCCATTCCAACGATTTTTAGGTTTGCAATTGTCCCTTTCTTGACAGGTACGTTTAATGTATCGTGTATTTTTTTTATGACTTTGTCGCTTATATTTGGATGAACAAGGGCTCCTTTGTCATTCACTAGAATGTCGTTTCCTGCGGCATTTATTTTGCCATCTAGGCTGCAAACATCAAATCCAATATCTTTGATAATGCCTACTGTTTCATTATCGACAAAATCAGTAATGACGGCACTATTTGAATTAAAAGCAATAAGAGATCCAATGATTGTTGCATCGGCTATATTTAACTCTATAAGTTCCACTTGAAGTGCATTAGAAATCTTTTGTTTAATATTCTTTGTGAGGCCTTTTTTTATAAAGCAAACATCGTCATTGGCCCTACAAGAAACACCTATATTTGGATTTTCATTGAAA
>CAYLKT010000014.1:0-9860 GCA_964384305.1 uncultured Thermoplasmatales archaeon
CGAGATTTTCTTCGTCGATTTCTCCAGTTAATTTATCAATCTCGTATCTAATTGCGTCAGTTCCTTGAAACCAGTCATCGTCATCACCTTTATGTGATTGTATAGGCATTACTTTTTTACCTTCTTTGACTTTATCTCCAGTTACTGAAACAATTTCTTTTTCTTTCCGGGGTCTGCTAATTCTTATCTCCTCAACTTTTGATTCCCGTTTTGGTTCAGGATTATGGTTATTGTTGTTTTTCGGTGTAACAATTGCTCCATGAGATTCATATTTTTGCGCCGTCTTTTTATCAGAAGTTTCTTTTGTCCTTTTATCTATCGAAATCCTATTTCTAAAATTTACAAAAATTATTGCAAGTATTAGGAGAAGCCCTGCAATTATAATAAAAGTATTTGGGTTTTCTAAGACTCTTTGCCACCAAGATACACCACCAAGATTTACGCCGATTGGAACGGTTGCTGTTATATGGCCTTCTTTTGCTGCCACTATATTAATTGTAGTACGTTCTTCTGGAGCCTTCAGCCAGACAAAGCCTTCTATGTTGGTATATTCGTTATTACCAAAACTTTGTATTGCGACAGTCGCTCCTTCAATTGGATTCCCACCTGTATCTGTGATTTTTACTGCAAATGTTTCACCTGAATCTACCGTATATTTCTCAGGAGTTATTGTTAAATATCGTTTATTCAGAACCGTTATTTGCTTTTGTGCGGTAAAACCATCTTTTGATGCTGTAATTGCATACTGTTTGTCTTTATCTACTTCTGGTGATGTTAAGCATACTTCACCATTTCCGCTCTCTGTAATTTGATAAGGCTTTTCATCAAACAAAATTTCAACATCTGTTTGGTAAGATGGATTTCCAATTTCATCCGTAAAATAGGCACTAACAGAGAATTCTTCATTTTCGTATATTTCTTCAACTGTATCGATTTCCAGTTGTTTTGATAAAGCAAATGAACTAAAGTTCATGCTTATCAACACTACAAGTAGAAATATGATGCAATAGTTAGTCCCCTGCTTTAAATGAATTTTGTTCCTCTTGACCACCTTACTTTAGAGTGCTATGTTCTAATGTATTTTTGTATATATATGTTTTTTTAATTTTATAAACGTCATATAATATCGCCTGTGACATGGATTTTTAAGAAATAACAGAAATATGGCAAAATATTTATTAAATATAAAATATATTATTATATACTATGAAAATAGCTACAACTAAAAAAATGGCAACCATTGTAAACAAAGATTTATATATTAACGCAGTGGATATAATTAGTGTAGGTGAGACAAGAGCATGCTACTAGACAGAAAATTCAGAACGTGTTTAATAACGTTTATCTTAATGATTAGTTCATTATCTATTGTTGTTCTTATTCCGGAACATGTTGGAGCAGAGTCTTCAGGTAATACTGTATTGTATTTCCACGAGAGTTTCATGGGAATGGATGGAGTTGTCGATGAAATCATGCCGACTGGCGAAAATGATTCAATGTGGCCTCCAAGGTTATCTAACAATCCAAATGAATGGCTTGAATGGATATTTTTGTGGTATGCATTCGAACAAATGAAGGACTCTCTAAATGAAACAGAGTTTGGGCAAACAGACGAGCTTCTTGAACTCTTAGGTGTTGGAAATCCGTATAAGCTTTCAGAGTCGTACGAATATGATGGCGAAGAAATTCTTGGAGTCAAAGGCAATATAGATTTCAATCTCTATTTTGGAGCAACAGTGCCATCAAAAATTTATTCATTAATCCCTGAGTCAGTTGTGTCATTCATACCTGAAGAATTTTGCGTTGGGGTAGATGATGTTAAAGTTGGTCTCAATATAAATATGGGTGAGCAGAAGTACAATGCAACCGGTAGAATTGACTTAAAACTACGTAGTGGCAAAATACAGAAATTGAAATTGACCATAGAAAATGTCGATTTTGATATTTATCCTGGCGACGTATTGACTTTTTCCGTGGAAATTATCCCGTCAGAAAAACTACTCGCCGAATACGTCGGTGGCGAAATAGATGACGATGCAGTGAAATCAAATCTTGAGAATTTATCCGAGTGGATAATAAATGAAAGTGCAGCCAAATACCCAATGATTAGAAAAGCAGTGGAAAAAGGGATAGATCGTATATTGGAAAAAACTGATGTTGGTTTAAATGTTAGTGAGCTGAAAAATCTAGCTGTAGAGTCAATTGATGGTTTATTGGAATATGGTGAAGGTGAAAATGTTTCTGAATGGATAGTTGAAATTTTGACAACACTCAGATCATCTTATTTCGTGTACAATTCGGCGGATTACCCTTCATCAATTACATTGCCTACTAGATTGTTTGAGGGAGATGAGAACACCAAGACATATTATCTACACTCCGAGAACAAGATGGATGAATCTTCTCCAGATTCTGACAGTTCAACTGAAGCAGATTTATCAAAAGGTCCGGTAAAATGGGATAGCCTCGAGTTTGAAAGAAGCAAAATTTTGAAAAAAGCTACAGCAAATGTCTATATCAACCATCGTGATTTGAATCGCCTGCTAAATCTTGGAAAGACAAAACTGGTGGCAAAATTAATTTGTGGCGACGAAGAAATAGCTACATCTGAAAAAGATTTGGACAAACAATGGAGTTATTTCTTAAATATATTAAAATTGAAAACTCCAGAACCAATAAGCTTTACTTTTGATAGCCTGGAAGAAAAAGGTTATGAGATATCATATGGAAGTCCTTTAAGTTTAGAAGTGTCCGTTGGAAATGGGACAAGGTTTGGACTTTTAGGCATCTACAAGAGTATGAGATTGTATTATGACTCTGTAGACTATCCATCATCACTTTTTGTTGTTTATGGTGAAACGGATCACATCAAGGTTTCTGATATTACAAAAGATCCATCTGATGGGAAGATTGTAGCCGGTGGTAGCATAGTTTACAGATTTAATGTTACAAGTGATTATGAAGATGAAATAGAAATAATTACTGAAGGATTTTCTACCGAAGAAGATGAAAAGTGGGATATAGAAATTCCAGATGAATTTACAATCTCTGATGATGGAAAGGAGAGCGTAGAGATACTAGTGACTTCAACTGAAGAAGATATTGAAGCGTATGGCGACATACTTGATGTAACATTTGCAGCTGCAGGAAAAACCGGAAAAGACTCGTTTGATGCATCGGTGGAAATTTCAGATGATGCAGTAGAATATGATATTGAGGTCACTTCTTTACAAGTAAAAGAAATTAAACATGGTAGAAATGGTACATATGTCTTTACAATTAAAAATCTGAATACTGGATTCTGGCCCGATGATTACAAGATAAGTGCATCTTCAGAAAACAACTTCACTCTTGATATAATCTATGACAAAAACGATTTAAAGGATGTGGAAACGGGAGAAGAAATTGAGATACAAATCACAGTATATGTTCCAAAGTACACCGATATCTCTTCAGATATTTTAACAATCTATGTTACATCAGAAGAAAGCAAAGCACATGGGAAGGAAAAAATAGTCTCCGCTGAGGTAACAACAACGATTGTTACACCAAATATCTTGGAAAAGATTTACCAGTTCTTTGAAGTATCTGCTGACAATCTTGGACTTGCAGAGGTCTTTGGAAGTTATGCGCCACACACTCTTGCAGCCATATTATTGCTTGTAATTTTCTTTATACTTGTAATACTGGTGATTTTTATAAAGAGAAAATATCTGGAGATAATGTGTCTCGATCGCATAAAAGAAATAACTCCTGATGAAGAAGCGAAATATGAAATTTCCATAAGAAATCCATCTAAGTCTATCTTGAACTATGAGTTAAAAACCGAGGAAGTTTCCCCGTCACCCGGATGGGGAGTAACTCTTGATACCGATACACTAACTATAGAGTCAAAACAGGAGCAAAAGGTAATATTAACAGTAAAACCAACCGATTTTGCAAAACCGGACGATTGGACCGAAGTAAAGCTTATTGCAACAGTGGTAGAGAAACAAAAGTCAGATGAAATTTCGACGGTTACTTCAATAAAAGACGGGAAAATTGATTTAAGTATTTTGGGAGTGTTTCACTGGCCAAGTAAATTTAAGAAGGGTGAGAAGGTGAAAACATCATTCAAACTTAAAAATGATGGAAACGCCTCAGCAAATAACGTCTCGGTTATTTTGTATGTAAATGGTGAGGAAAAAAATAAAGTAGAGGGAATCACTATCCCTCGAGGCGGGTATGCTGATATAGAGATGCCATGGATAGCCGAAAAAGGTAAAAATACTATTGACATAGTGCTTAAGTAATATATCGGTAATACCGTCAAAAATAAAATTCCCTTTAGTGTTTGCTATGGCCAACGAATCCGATGTTAAAAAAGAGCAAGATCAAATAAGAGATGCAGAGAAGAAATACCAGTCGTATGTTCAGAAGAGAAATGAACTTAACGATGTAGCTAGGGTTCTTAGAGAAGAGCGAGATATGCTAAACCAGGGACGCAAAGAAATCAAAGAGAAACTGGAATCTGCAAAGAAGGAGAGGGATGAACTAGTTATAAAAATGCGGCATCATAGAGAGTTAAGAAACAAATTACAGCAAGAGGCAAAGAAACTCATAGAAGCCAGGCGAAAGAAGAAAGGCGGGGTTTTTAAAAATTTACCGTTGAGAGTTGAGGAGCTTAATGCAGATGTTCAAATGCTTGAATACCAGCAAGAAACAGTTCCTATGAGTTTGCGAGCGGAAAATAGCCTAATAGAAAAGATTCGTGCCAAGCTAAAAGAGTACAAAAGGACAAAGAAACTTTTAGATGGGCAAAAATTGGTTGAAATTGATATTTCTGATAAAGACAATGTAATAGATGAATTGTTTAAAAAGGCGGATGAGGAGCACAAGCTAGTTCAACAGTTTTATAATGAAAGCCAAAAAAAGCACGAAGATTATATAAAGCTTGTAAATGAACTATCGATTTCAATTGGTGAGGCAAATAAAAAGCATGAGCAATATATAGAAGCTAGAAACGAAGCACAGAAAGCTCATGAAAAGGCTTTTGAAATGAGGACAGAGGTCCTTTCTATACGTGGTGAAAGACGTAAACGATTGGAAGAAGCCAAGAATGCCATTAAAGATCAGAATATCATGGCTCGTAAATCTACATCAGATAAGAAAAAACTTGAAGAAATTGCAGATCAATCTGTGAATGCCCTAAAGAAAGGTCAGAAAATATCCTTATAGTTAACTCGTCAATAGTCGATTATAAAATCGTCAGTTTTAAATACATAACATTTTTTCCCTGGTCTGGAGTTAGTAATGAAAGACATAGGTATTGTTAGTTACGGAGCAAGTATACCCCGTTTAAGAATTAAAGTAAATGAAATTGCGTCAGTATGGGGAAAAGACGGAGAACGAACAAGCAAAGGACTTGGTATTTATGAAAAATCAGTACCGTCTGTTGACCAAGACACTGTAACTATTAGTGTTGAGGCAGCACGTTCAGCTCTCAAGAGATGCAACGTTGATCCACAGGATATCGGTGCCATCTATGTTGGAAGCGAATCTCACCCATATGCGGTAAAACCAACAGGGACTATTGTAGGAGAAGCAATTAGAGCAACACCAGATTTAATGGTGGCGGACTATGAATTTGCATGTAAAGCAGGAACTGCAGCCATTCAATCGTGTATGGCACTTGTTAAAGCAGGTTTCGTCAAGTATGGCCTTGCTATTGGTGCAGATACATCACAGGCAGCACCGGGAGATGCTCTTGAATTTTCTGCATCGGCAGGTGGTGCAGCTTTTATTATTGGAAAGGAAAATGTAATTGCGACAATTAATCATACATATTCATTTACTACAGACACTCCAGATTTTTGGCGTAGGGCTGAACGGAAATATCCTGCTCATGGTGGTAGATTCACTGGAGATCCGGCATATTTCAAACACGTTACAAGCTGTGCAACAAAACTTATGGAAATAGCAGGAACAGAACCAAAAGATTACGATTATGCAGTTTTCCATCAGCCAAATAGCAAATTCCCTAGAAAGGCTGCGAAGATGTTAGGTTTTTCTAGTGAACAGATTAAACAAGGCCTTATTGTACCATACATCGGCAACACGTACTCTGGTGCATCACTAGTAGGATTGGCATCGGTTCTAGATGTTGCAAAGCCAGGTGATAGGATATTCCTTACAAGTTATGGTTCTGGGGCAGGAAGTGATGGTTTTGATATTACAGTTGCTGAGAACATAAAAAAATGTCCACGTAAAAATGCACCATCTATACAGCAGATGGTAGACGACAAGAAATATGTTGATTATGGAACGTATGCAAAATATACTGATTTATTGTATTGGGAGTGATAGATAATGAAAGATGTAGCTATAATTGGAGTTGGATTAACGAAATTTGGTGAATTGTGGGACAAATCATTCCGTCAGCTGACTGCAGAAGCAGGGGCAAAAGCAATCATTGATGCAGGTGTTAGTGGTAAAGACATCGATGCAATGTATGTTGGATCTATGAGTTCAGGTAGGTTTGTTGGCCAAGAGCATGTTGGTGCTCTTGTTGCAGATGCGTCAGGTTTTTCTCATCTTCACATACCTTCAACACGTGTTGAGGGGGCATGTGCTTCTGGAAGTCTTGCATTAAGAGAAGGATACTTGTCTATTGCTTCTGGGATGAATGATGTTGTTGTCGTAGGTGGAATTGAGAAAATGAATGATGTTGGCGGTAGTTCTGCAACAGAAACTTTGGCTACTGCTGCTGACCAAGAATGGGAAGCATTTTTTGGAGCAACATTTCCAGGATTGTATGCAATGATTGCAACGAGACATATGTATGAATATGGAACAACAAAAGAACAACTTGCGCAAGTTGCTGTAAAAAATCATGCAAATGGTACTAGAAACCCAAATGCACAGTATCAACGGGAGATAACGCTTGAACAAGCAATGAATGCAGCACCTGTTGCATGGCCACTTGGCCTTCTTGACTGTTCGCCTGTTACTGATGGCGCTGCAACAGTTATATTGTGTGCGGCAGATAAAGCAAAAAAATATACAGATAAACCAATAGTAAAAATCATTGGATCTGGGCAGGGTTCTGATAGTCTTGCGCTTCACTCGCGAAGGGATATTTGTACATTGGATGCAGCAGTTCATGCAGGCAAAATGGCGTACAAACAAGCAAACAAGTCTCCAAAGGACATTGATCTTGCAGAGGTTCACGACTGTTTTACTATTGCAGAGATATGTGCAATTGAAGACCTCGGTTTTGTTGAAAAGGGAAAAGGCGGGACGGCAATAGACGAGCACATTACAACATTTGATGGCTCATTGCCAGTAAATACTAGCGGTGGTCTAAAGTCAAAAGGTCATCCTGTTGGAGCTACAGGTGTTGCTCAAATCATTGAAATAACACAACAACTTCGTGGCGAGGCCGGAAAAAGGCAGATAAAAAACGCTCGTGTTGGTTTGACTCATAATGTTGGCGGGTCAGGTGCAACATGTACTGTACATATTTTGGAGGCGATGTAACATGAAAAAAGGAGTAGCACGTTATTGGAGGGAAATTCCACAGCGATATAATCTTATGGGAAACAAATGTGGTTCTTGTGGCCGTGTTTTCTTTCCGCCACGGGAATCCTGTCCATATTGCCGGCGAAAGAGCATTGGAAACATGGAAGATACGCAACTTGCTGGAAAAGGCAAAATTGTCACATATACGATTACTCATGTTGGTTCCGAGGATTTTGCAGATCAGGTTCCTTACCCGATTGCTATTGTACAACTTGATGAAGGACCAAGGATAACTTGTCAAATAGTAGATTGTGAGCCTAAAGATGTTAAAATCGGGGCAAAGGTGGAAAGCACGTTTCGAAAGATTCAACAAGATGGTTCAACAGGCGCAATTTATTATGGATATAAGTTTAAGTTGGTAACATAAAATCATGAATACGAAAAATGTATTATCTGAAAAAATTGCGGGGGAGATTACTCTAAGCCCAAAGCCAGGCCAGACAATTAGAAAATGGAGAAGTGCATTTGATATCAGCCAGACGGGACTGGCAAGTCATCTAAACATGTCTCCAAGTGTAATAAGTGATTATGAGTCTGGCCGGAGAGAATCACCTGGGATCAAAACTGTAAAAAAAATCATTGAGGCTTTTATTGAAATTGATGAAAGCCGCGGTGGAAATATTTTGCATCGGTATGATGCAATGGTTGAAAAGAGGGATGAATGGATTCTTGAGATGGTGGAGTATCCTTTTTCAATTTCTGCCCAGGATTTTGTCAAGGAAATCAATGGAAACATCTTGACGTCAAAAGATGTAGATATTAAACGAAATATCAAAGGATTTACTCTGGTTGATAGCATAAAAATGATACAGTCGATAAATTCTACCGATTATTCACGTTTATATGGCTGGAGTACTGAAAGGGCTATAATATTTACTGGGGTGAAATATGGACGCAGTCCTATGATTGCAATAAGAGTTCATCCCGTAAAACCAACGATGGTTGTTTATCATAATCCAGGCGCGGTGGATCCTCTTGCAATAAAGCTTGCCGAGAAAGAAAATGTGCCACTGGTTATCACAAAAATGAATCTGAGCGATTTGAAAAGGAAACTTTTGAGGCTCGGAGAAAAGTAATATTCTGGTATTTTCAATTTTTAATTCTTTTTATTCCGCTAATTTTAATTATGATATATTATATTAACCAATAGTTTTTAAATATTGAAATATAATATCACTTATGCGAAAGGGAGGTAAAAGATGAACTATAAAGTATTTTGTAAAAATCAAGATGGCCAGGTCTTAGGCTTGCCGATGTATCTGATTATAGTAATGATTGTCGCAGTGGCAGTTATTGCTGCAGTTATTTTCATGATACCCCAAGGGACAAGGACAATGAATGCGTTGGTTACACAAAACCCAGTTATTGCAGAGTCCCATGCAAACGCAGAGGCTTTTACATTGGCTGCAAAAGATGTTGTCGTAAAAGTTACAACGAATGATGAACGGGCAGACCCAATAAAAGATGCCACGGTTTTACTCGTTGGTGCAGGTTTTTCAGGATCCGGTACGACTGATGGAAATGGAGAAGTTACGATTTCTGTTGCACCGTCACTTGGAGAAAATATTAATGAGGCACATATAAAACTGGTGGTCAAAGCAACAGGATTTGAAGATTTTGAAGATGATCAAGGCATAACTGTTGTAAGATTGTAGCGCACATAGATAAATGATTACTGGCACCATTGGTCCATAACGGCACAGGATTGAGGAAATATGATAGGTTCTAGAGGTAGGAATAAATTGCTTCCAAAAAATAATGTAAGTTCTTCAGACGAAACAATTCAATCGTTCAGAAGTTGGATTAGAAAGCTTGAGCAAACAACAAATAGTCTAAGTTCAAGGCTCATTGCTGTAGAAAAGCGAATATCAGCAAGAAAAAACGATATTTTTCTCGACTCAATTGCCGATAAATCATTAAAAGGGCCTATTGAACGGTTGTTTAGATCTTTAGATGAGCAAGAAAAAGATATAGATATCAAAGAAACTTCTGTAATTCTAGACCAAGAGTTTGTAAGTATTCAAGAAGAATTATCTTTACAAATGTCTGAGATTACAGATATCAAACAAAAAATCGAAGAGTTGAATATTTCCCTCAAAGACCTTTTGGATGACGTTACAAAGGGCAACGATGACAGATCAAATACTTTGGACTCCTTAAATACCAGAGTTGAAAGGATTGAAGTTAGAGTACCTCCTGCTTTAAGATTCGGCAAGATGGAGATACCAATCGAAGTTACAGGCATCGTTGGAGGATTGTTGGCGTTCATTTTGGCAATTCTTGTTTCAGTTGGCCAGGGA
>CAYLKT010000014.1:9960-12868 GCA_964384305.1 uncultured Thermoplasmatales archaeon
CATATTTATCGTCGTATTGACGATTGCTTTTCCATCTTTGTCTGTGAGATTATATCCATAGCCACTATGCCCACTGATTTTTACTAGTGCGTCTTTAATCGGTTTTCCATTACTGTCATTTACATAAACTGTCAGTTTTATATTTGCCAAATCGTCTCCAGTTATCGTGTTTACCATTGGTTTAATTGAAACCATCATTTTTTGTGGGAATAGACAGGGGTTCAATACAAAAGACAATATTGCAATAAGGGCAATACTTCCTATAACTAGAGATACAGTTAATCTCATTGGAAGTCCAATAACTGCGTGTTCATTTTTTGAAAACGAAACGAATCTTAAATTTTTCATCATATTTAGGTCCTATTGGTTCATCTATTGGTTTTTCATTATTTAAATATTTAGAAATTTTTATATTGGTATGTCTCTAATATTATAGAGGAATAAATTATGTTCAGCGATGATACCGCCGTTTTGGGTTTACCTTCATTTTTAGTTGTATCTATAATTGTCACTGCAGCAGTACTTTCAGTTTTTTCAATTTCGGTGTATCATTTAATTTCAGACTCAGAATATGATGTGACTCGTTCAGAGATTGATTTAATAATTTCTGAAGCAGAAAATATGTATGAGTATGCAGATGAAGGAACTTTAAAAACAATGCAGGTCAAATTTCCATCATCACTTAAATTTGCAGTTTTTGGTGATTTACCAAAAAATGGTAATTCTAAACCAGAAGATTTAACCCTTGATGAAAACACCTCAAATAATTATTATTTTGTTACAACCGACGGTAGCTTTTTTTCAGGGCATTCAAATGTTTTTTTCTCAGGGTACGAAACCGATCAAATTGCGGTTTTGCACTATGGAACATATGATGTAACTCTTGAACTGGTAAAAGATGAAAATGGTAAAACATATGTTAAAATTTATTGAAAATGATTCAGGAATCTTGGGCCTTACACTCTCTCAGATTGGGTTAGTTGTTGCGTCAATGGTACTTATTGCTGCAGTTTTTTCGTTTGTTTTCCAAAATGATTGGAAGAAAGAAGCAGAATTGGAAAATATCGCTTCAGAATTTTCTACAACTGTCGAATGTATGGATTCAAAGTTTTTTGAAAATGTTGAATTATTTGTTTTTCCAGATAAGAAATATTGTTACAATGTTTCAATTTCGACGGAATATATTTCGGTAGCATCTGAATTGAATAACGGAGATGAATTTTTAGTTAGGGAAAGATTTTTAGTGCAGATATGGCCTCAGAAAAAAGATTCGACGTGGATTGGTACTGATGAGTTGCACAAGTATCTAAAAGATACTTTTGGAAATTCTGGAAATTTTACAGATCCTGTTTTAAATGCTAGTGTTGTTAAAAGCTATTTGGCTACAAAATTTACTAATGATGCTGCCGATCTTGCATCAAATCCACTTTACGTTACAACAGATAAGGCAGTGCTTGTTGATAAGGCCATTGTGTATTATAATGATGGAGAAAAGCAGGGATTTACTTTTGTATATCAATAAAAATATCCGGGGCATGTATGCCTTCCAAAAGTTAAAAGCCAGACACATTTTTTACATATCTTACAGCGCTATTACCTGCTAAAAAACCAGTTGAAAAAGCTGCTTGTAGATTATAGCCACCCGAATCGCCATTGATATCTATCATTTCCCCTGCAAAAAATAATCCTTTTATTTTTTTTGATGACGTGGTTCTAGGATCAATATCTTTTAATGATATTCCGCCTCTAGTTATCATTGCTTTTTCATAAGAGTCAAATCCCTTTATTTCAAGTTTCATACTTTTTAAAAAAGAAGCTATTTTATTTCTTTGTATGGCTGTTAGCTGATTTGCTTTATAGATTGGATTGATGTCTAATACTTTCATTGAATAATTGATAAGTCTGTCTGGAAATTTTATTTTTAGGACATTTGAAATATTTTTTTTTGGATTATTCTGTATATAGTTTGTAATATCTTCCTCAATTTCATTTATATTCTGATGTGGTACTAAATCTATTGATGCTGAAATTTTTATGTTATTATTCATTAAATCTATTATTTGTCCAGAAATTGATAAAATTATTGGACCTGAAATACCATTTTTTGTAAATATTAAATCACCTATGGGTGTTTTTATTTTTTTATCTTTAGTTTCAAACTTTACACAAACATCCTTTAGGGATAGCCCTTTTAATGAACTGGGGGCTTTTTTATCTGTAATCAATGGTACAAGACCTGGACGCAATGATACAATATCATGGCCAAGTTTTTCAACAATTTTTATACCTTCTCCATTTGATCCTGTTGAACTATAAGTAATTCCGCCAGTTGCAACAATTAAAGAATCTACAGTTATCTTTGAATGGTCATAAAGAATTATTGCCTTGACTTTATTAT
Source organism: uncultured Thermoplasmatales archaeon (assembly GCA_964384305.1). Taxonomy (GTDB): domain Archaea; phylum Thermoplasmatota; class E2; order DHVEG-1; family DHVEG-1; genus JAYEJG01. Next base: position 12,359 of record CAYLKT010000014.1, read on the forward strand.
TTTCAACGAGAATATCTTTTAATTGTTTATTTAGAACTATTCTAACATTGTTTTTTACTAATTCTTTTTCTAATGCTTTACATATGTCTAATGCCTTATTAGTATGAGGAAATACTCTTTTGTCATTTTCAGTAATGGTTTTTAATCCTCGGGATTCAAAAAATTTAATTAACTCTGTATTAAAAAACAATTTAAATGCATCTTTCAAAAATTTTCCGTTTTTTTCATATCCTTTTAAAAAAAGCTCTAAATCATTTGAATTTGTAAAATTACATCGTCCATTTCCAGTTAAAAGAAGTTTTTTACCTAAGATATTATTCTTCTCAATTAATATTACATTGTTAGTGAGTTGACTTGCTCTAATTGATGCCATCATGCCTGCTGGTCCGCCACCAACTATAACAATTTTTTTCATGTTTCTATTCATATTTTGTTGCCTTTTAGAATTATTCAACTTAAAAATTGATAAAAATTACAGTTATAATAGCTTTTTCAATTATAAAATAATTA
>CAYLKT010000015.1:0-12700 GCA_964384305.1 uncultured Thermoplasmatales archaeon
CAAAACCATACTCAGCATTATCTTCAAAGAGGGAGTTTGCCCAGGCTGGTCCATGACCCTCTTTATTTTTTGCAAATGGTATACATGGTGCAGATCCTCCCCAAATTGAGGAACATCCAGTTGCATTTGCAATGATCATTCTATCTCCAAAGAGCTGTGTTGCAAGTTTTAGATATGGTGTTTCTCCACAACCGGCACAAGCTCCAGAAAATTCAAGAAGTGGCTGTTCGAATTGTGAGCCCTTTACTGAATATTTATCAAACCCACCGTTTCTAATTGGTATCTTTTCAGAATATTTTTGGTTCTCTACTTGATTAATTTGTGTTGCAAATGGTTCCATAACAAGTGCTTTCTCTTTTGCAGGACAGACGTCTGCACAATTTCCACAGCCCGTACAATCCTCTGGATATACTTGTATCCTAAAGAACAAATCCTTTGCATCTTTTCCAATGGCCTTCTTTGCTTCAAAGCCTTTAGGTGCACTCTTTAATTCATCTTCAGTTGCAAGAACTGGCCTTATTGCTGCATGTGGACAAACCATTGCACATTGGTTGCACTGAATGCAGTTATCGGTAATCCATTCAGGCACATTTATTGCAACGCCACGCTTTTCATATTTTGTTGTTTCAGTTGGGAATATACCCGCTGGAGTAAATGCCGATACAGGAAGTTTATTTCCTTGTTGTGCAAGCATTGGTTTCATTACTTCACTTACAAATTCTGGTTCATCAAGTTTAGGTTTTTCTTCTGGCGTTAGATTCTTCCAGGAATCTGGATAAGTAATTTCATTTATTTCTCCTAACGCTGCATCTACTGCTTTCCAGTTCATTTCTACTACGTCTTTACCTTTTTTACCATAGGTTTTATCTATTGCCTTTTTTAGGTATTTTATCGCATCATCTACAGGTATCACGTTTGCCAGTTTGAAGAATGTCGTTTGCATAACCATGTTTATTCTGCCGCCAAGTCCAACTTTTTCAGCAATTTTTACTGCATCAATAGTGTAGAATTTCAAATGTTTTTCAGCAATTGTCTTCTTCAAAGGATTAGGCAGTTTTGTTTCCATTTCTTCAAGAGACCATGGACAGCTAAGAACAAAAATACCATTTTCTTTTATTCCTTCGAGTAAGTCATACTTGTCAACATATGCCGGGTTGTGACAGGCAATATAATCTGCACTGTTAATTAGATACGTTGATTTAATTGGTACAGTACCAAAACGAAGATGCGAAATTGTTACTCCACCTGATTTTTTGGAATCATATGCAAAGTAGCCTTGTACATACATATCTGTGTTATCACCGATGATTTTAATCGCGTCTTTATTTGCTCCAACTGTTCCATCTCCGCCGAGTCCCCAGAATTTACATTGTACAAGTCCTTCAGGTGACGCATCTATTTCTTCATTTATTGGTAAGGATGTAAATGTTACATCATCATTTATTCCAACTGTAAAATTGTTTTTTGGTTCATTCAATTTAAGATTTTCAAACACTGCTTTTGCCATGCTTGGAGTAAAATCTTTGCTTCCAAGGCCGTATCTTCCACCAACTACTGCTACATCCCAGTCTTTATGATGTTGGAATACTGCAGATATATCTACATATAATGGTTCACCGTATGATCCGCTTTCTTTAGTACGGTCAAGAACAGCTATACGTTTCACTGTTTTTGGTATAGCTGCAAGAAAATGTTTAACTGAGAAAGGTCGATATAGCCTCACTTTTATAAGTCCTACTTTTTCACCGTTTTTATTTAAATATTCTATTGCTTCTTCTGCTGCTTCAGCACCAGATCCCATCATAACAATTATTTTATCTGCATCAGACGCTCCAATATAGTCAAAGAGATGATAAGGCCTTCCTGTGAGCTTACCTACTTTCTCCATTTCTTCTTCAACTATTTTTGGAACCGCCTGATAAAACTTGTTAGCTGCTTCATTAACTTGGAAATAAATATCGGGATTCTGAGCAGTACCGCGCAAATGTGGTTTCTCAGGATTTAATGCTCGTTCACGGTGTCGTTTGATTCCTTCCCAATTAACAAGTGGACCGATATCATTATAGTCAAGCATCTCAATTTTTTGAATCTCATGAGAACTACGAAAACCATCAAAGAAATGTATAAATGGGACACTAGCACGAATAGCAGACAAGTGTGCAACAAGCGCAAGATCATTAATTTCCTGAATAGAACCAGATGCGATTTGGGCAAAACCAGTTGCACGGGCAGCCATAACGTCTTGATGATCGCCAAATATTGACAGTGCCTGCCCAGCAATTGCACGAGCAGAAACATGAAAAACCGTGGGCATAAGTTCTCCAGCGATTTTATACATGTTTGGAATCATAAGCAAAAGTCCTTGTGATGCAGTAAAAGTTGAACAAAAAGCACCACTACTAAGAGCGCCATGGATTGCCCCAGCAGCACCTCCTTCAGACTGCATTTCCTGAACTTTTAATGTTTGACCAAAAATATTTTTTCTGCCCTGTGCAGACCATGCATCTACCAACTCACCCATTACAGATGATGGTGTAATTGGATAAATTGCAGCCACATCTGAAAATGCATATGCAACATGTGCTGCGGCAGTATTTCCGTCTATTGATTTCATAAGTTTTTGTTTTTTCATAGGCACTGACTTCACCTCACTCATTAGAGCATCAGACATACAATACACCTTATCTAGATATGATATCCCGTATCTAGGTGTAATAAATAAATATTTGGTATCAAAAGTAGACGTAAGGGACATCTGAACTCTCTTATTATTGCAAAGATAATGCTTCAACTCATTATATTTTATATTTAAATATCATCTTTTTCATTTTTACTATGTTTAACAGGAGAAATGATGTACCCTTTCTTCCTTTTTCTCCATTCTGCCCACTTCATTATAACGGGGGGGAGGATAAATATGGATGTTAAAAATGCATAAATTATCGTTAAGCACATTATAACCCCAAATTGTTGCTCGGGTGGCATAGGTGCAAGAATAAGCATTCCAAAGCCGGCTATTGTAGTCATGGCAGCAATTAATAACGCTCCGCCTGTGTGGCCAACTGTTTCAGATACCGCCTTTAGAGGATCTCCTGTTTTATCAGCAACCAGTCTAAACCGCTCTGTTGCATGTATTGCATAATCTATTCCAATTCCAATTGTCAGACATGTAACCATTATAGTCATAATATTTAGAGTATATCCTATGAAATATATTGTTCCAAGAATCCATACAATTGATATTGCAACAGGCATTATAGCAATTGCACCAAGCACTGGGTTCCTATAAACAATCATAAGAACTAGTGCTGCAAGAATTATTGAAATTGCTGTAGAAATAATCTGACTTTCTGTAAGAGAATTCATAATTGTATACGTTGATGAACTTTCACCAGTAACAACAGCATCAACATCCCCATATCCTGTTAAATCATCACAGAGTTCACTATATAGCACGCCCATATTTTCATTTGCATCATTTGATTCACTTTTAGAAAAATCGGTATATATTCTAAGTAACGTAGCATCATATGTTTTCCCATCTCGATGCAGTATTTGCCTTACATCCATTGAATAATCATCACTTTCATACAAATAGTCATAAACTTGTTTTACATCCCCATTGCTTCTAGGTATTCCTGCTTCATTTATGTTGAATTTTAGGGCAATGGTGTTATTTTCTTTTATGGCTTCTTGGATAATTGATAATATGGATTTTACTTTGGGTTCTCCTTCTAAAGTTTCTAAAATTAGTTTATCATCCCTTATATTTTCATGGGTTTTGGATATTCCCTTAAGTGTTTCTACAGATGCCACACTACCTTCAAGGAAAATATATTCTTGAGACTGACTTGAAAATGGAAATTCCTCCATGACGTCCATCATTACATCGATGGCAGGGTTATCTTCAGGCAAGAAGTCCATCATATTGAAGCCCGTCTGGACGTTTAATGCACCACCAGCCATTACAACGGTAACCAGAGAAATCACAAGAATAAGGGGAAGAGGGTATTTACATATAACAACAGCCAGCTTTCTCATTGCTTTCCCATTAAGTTGTTTTTTAGGTTTAAACTTCTTAATGGCTTTTTCTCTTCTATCAAGAAGATATCTAACAGATGCCTGCAGTGTTACTGTCACTATGAAAGTATATACAATTCCAATTGCACATAAGATTCCAAATTCTCTAAGTGGAGGAACAGTTGCTGTAAGAAAAGACAAAAATGCTATAACTGTTGTAATTGTAGCAAGAGCCATGGCTACACCTACCTCGTTTATTGCTAATACTATTGACTTACCTGGAGGGTTCCCTTTTTCAAGTTCTGCCCGATAACTGTAAAACATATGTATTGAATAATCTACGCCAAGACCCAGTAGAAGCGGAACAAGTGCCACTGCCATTACATTGAACTTTATTCCCAATAGAGACATAGTCCCAAAAAGCCAAATCAGTGAAATGCTTAGGCCAACCAACGGAAGAAACATGTAAGATAGCTTTCTAAAGTTTACAAGCAGTATAATGCATATTGCAATAAATATTCCTGGTGCGATAATCTTGTTTGCTTCTGCAGTCAGTTCATCTATTTGGTATGAAATGACTCCAGATCCTGTAGCTTTCATTGTTACATAATTTCTTTTGGAATCTTGTTCCTCCAACACATGAACAATGTTTTTACTGACATCACCCAACATCATTGGCCCAATAGATTCATTTACAGATATCATAATTAGTGTAGCTTTAGGGCCAGAAGATGTGTCATAATCTGTTGATAAAAATACTCTGACTGTTTTTTCCAATTCATCCATGAAATATGGTTTTATAAAAAATGTATTTTCTGCAGCATCTGTCGTATCTGTTGTCACCCAACAACTTTCAATATCTTTTAAAGCTAATTTTTCAATCTCAAAACCGCTTTCGTCAAGCATGGAGAACAACCCATCAATGTCATCCCATGAAAAATCACTAAATCTGCTCAGCAATTTTGAAGAAATGGAGTTTAATACTGGTTTGTCTTGTATTTTTTCAACAAGATCTTTGATAAATCCGATATCTACAGTTACTCTTGCCCAAGGCAGCTTTAACTTTGGAGCTTGATAAAACCTAACTCCTGCATTTGTATTTCCTATTTTTGCTGGGAGGGCCATACCGCCCATTTCTGGTGCAATACCATACTTCCCAAGTTCCTTTTTGCTTACTTCTATTTCCACCCTGTTATCTTCGATGTTAAATGATACGTTGCCTGTTTTCAATGCAACTGGAAATGACATATCTTGTCCGGGTGGTCTTATCCATAGATATGCCTCTTTTTTATAGGAGTTAAGTAATTCGCCATTTTTAATGGAGTCAAAGATGTTTGCAACATTATTTACCACTCCATTCCCTATCGCCCACAAGGGTTTTTTGGGTTCTATGTGTGCTGCTATCTTAAAATCTATGTCCAATCGTTCGTCAGGTATTATCAGATTTTTGAAACCTATGTACCATTCCATTACATTTATCGTTGGAGACGGCATCTTTAATTTTGACTCGAAATGAGAAAGGTCGTAGACTTCGACTGAAAAATATAATTTATCGTCAACTTCTCGTATATAATAATTCTTTACATCTATGCTATCTATTGATTTACCTTTTGATATTCTTGGATGTGCATTGTAATCTATCTCCTCATTTGAATCATCTGCACTCATCATTTGTATTTCATTATTGTTTGGCTCAGCCATTAAATCCTGAAATGCCGTACTAATCTCATCATCAGAACAATTTAAAAGTGATTTACCAAATTCCATTTGACATATGATTTCCACAAAACTCGCTACGCTGATAGACATGCCTGTTTCATCGATTTTTTCCAATTCCTTTGAAACTAGATACTCTTCCCGCAACGCTTTTGGAGAGACAGCATTATCTGCTTCTTGTGCCTCAACGTAAATCATCATCATCTCTTCACTACCGCCAAAATATTCGGCGACACGTTGGCTTGCTTTGACAATTTCATCGTCTGGCATGAAATCTTCAGTGGATGTTCCCATCTCTAAAAAAGGCAACATTGCTCCAAAGCCTATGGTTATCATAAGTACTATTCCAACAACCAGCCATGGTCTTTTTTCGACAAGATTGCTAAGTTTACGAATCATTTTTTAATCTCACAGTTCATCAGTTTTCATTTGCTGATTTGCTTAATATATAGAACAAATAGTTTCTCCAGTACATCTTTCATTAATATATAATTCTTTACATAATATATATTGCTATCTTTACAAATGATGCCAAAATATACTGCCATTTAACAAATAAAATGAGTTTTTCTCGTAGCTTTGGTATTAGAAGAATTTTATATTACGGTTCAGCACTATTTATAAATCTAAAAAGTAATATTCTCTTGAACGATGTTTGAATAAAAGGTGAAGATGAAAAGAGTTGGATATTAATATGCAAAAAGATAGTATGAAAAACGCTGAAGAAACATGGGACGCCATAGCTCAAAGCTTTGATAAAACAAGGCGTAAACCATGGGTACAATGCATCAACTTTATTAACGCCGTACCAAAAACAGGAATTATTGCTGATATCGGCTGTGGCAACGGAAGGCATCTTATACCATGTGCAAATCACTGCAAGAAAGCAATAGGTCTTGATTTATCCGGTGATTTACTGGCCATTATTTCAAAGAAAATTAAAGAAAACAATGTTAATAATGTCAACTTAATTCATTCTAATGCCATACATATTCCACTTAAAGATAATTCTGTAGATACAGTGCTTTTTATCGCAGCATTACACAACATCAAAGGGGAAGAAAATCGCATTCAATCACTTAAGGAGATTAAACGCATACTAAAAAAAGATGGAAAAGCACTTATTAGTGTGTGGTCAAGATGGCAGGACAAATACAGGAAACAGTTTTTTAAAAAATGGTTTACTCAAATGGGGCAGGTAGAGCTTGGAGATATCGATATTTACTGGAGGCAACATGGTCTGGACATACCCAGGTTTTACCATCTCTATAGTAAAAAAGAGTTTATCTCTGATTTAAAAAAAGCAGGTTTAGAAATAGATCATGTTGAAGATGTTAAGATGCATTCAAAAAAACATCCTGATAACTATTTTGCTTTGGTAAGATAACTAACGACTATTAGTACAACTATTGCTATTATTATTGCCCATATTGCTGATAGTAAGCCAAATGTTGGTAAGAGATTGTATTGGAAGATAAATACTGAGGCTTCTCCGATAAGTATACTTGCTATGCATCCGTATTTTGTTGCTCTCTTCCAATATAGAGCTGCTATTGTTGTTGGACAAAGGACCGCAAGTCCTGAAAATGTTGTTTTTACAAGGGTTCCCATTATTCCTTCCTTAGGATTATAACTGGTAATAACAAACAATATTGCAAACAAGGATAGTATTACAATTAGTATCCTTCCTATGTTTATCTCTGATATTTTACGTTTTTTAAATGGTAAATCATGAGATAGCATAGTAGATAGTGATAGTAGCTGGGAGTCAGCCGTAGACATCAGTGCTGCTAGTGCCCCTACCATTACAAAAGCATAGACAAAACCTGGTGCATAGTTTGCAACCATCATTGGTAATACCATGTCTTTTTGACCTGCTACATCTAATCCTACACCATGAGCCCATATACCAATAAGAACTGGACAGAGAAACAAAAATGATACAACAATAGGGTAAAGAATCATAGATTGTTTAAGCGATTTTTCATCTTTTGCAGTGTAAAACCTTGAAAAGATCTGAGGAAACATTGGATCAGCAAATATCCACAGTAGCATAAATGAAAACCACATCATTGGCATAAAAAAATCTCCACCGCCGGGGCGAGTAAAAAGTTCAGGACTGGCATTATATGCCATGGTATTAGCGGCTTCAAAGCCACCTAGGTTAATTGCAATGAATACAACTGCTAATGTCAACGCAGAGATCATAAGAACACCCTGGATTACATCAGTCCAACCTGATCCTCTCATACCTCCAAATATTACATATACCATTATTACAAACATAGTGAATATTGCACCGATTTGCCAACCAATAGATGCACCTGTAACACTTTCAATGAGCATTCCTGCCCCAATTGCTTGTGTAGCAAGATATGGAATGGTAAAAACTACCATTACTCCCATAAATAAAAGCCTAAGACTAGTACTATTGAATCTGTCACCGATGAGTTCAGGTGGTGTAATATATCCTTTTTCTTTTCCAAGTTTCCAGACCTTTCTTCCGATGACATAGAACATTATAGCCATTATAGCAGTTCCAAAAGCCATTATGCCATATTGGCCAAAACCACTATCATAGGCTTTTCCAGCAAAACCTAGGAACGTAAATGCAGAGAAATTAGTGGCTGCAAGAGTAAAAAACAAGATTACCGGGCCAAAGGTACGGTTTGCAAGAAAATAGTCCTGAGCAGTCTTCTTTGTTCTTTTATGGGCATATATTCCCAGTAATATAAGACATATGAAGTATGCAATAACTAAAAGTATAAACTCAATTATCGTGTATCCCTCCAGTAGTATTTAGAAAATAGATAGAAAGCAACTGAAGTGATTAATGTTAAAATAAGTAGATATACAACCCAAAATGGAAGGCCAAAGATCAATGGTTCAGACCGTTCCCACCACCAGAAATCAAGTGATAACAAAAATAGACCAATGAAAACTAGATACCAGACAACATTTGTTTTTTTTGGAAACCAGAATGGCGGATTTTTCATTTTTTCACCAATGATCTACCATTTCCTGGATGAACCGGCTGGAAACAATAAAAACAATGCCGTATTGATATTTATTTCAAGCCTTTGTGGATTAAAAATCGAGTAGTTAAATTTTACGATACTGCTATATCTCGATGTTCAAAATAAATCATTGAAATAACAAGAGACGCCGAACATGTTGATAAACTACTTTTTCTAACCGGCAATCATGCCATTGACATTAGAAATTAGTTCCTTTACATCAAATGGTTTTGAAATGTAATCTTTGATATATGTTTCAAGTCCTTCCATTTTTTCATGGTCGTGGGTACCTTTAGCAGTGATAATAGAAATGATTATGTCTTTTGCGAGATTCTGTTTTATGATTTCTCTGATAGTGTCCCATCCATCCATAAATGGCATCATAATATCCATTAACACTATTCCTTTGAAGCCTCTTTTAAGCTCTTTTAAACAATCCTGGCCGCTATCAACTGTTAAAACTTCGTATCCCTCAGTTTCAAAAATCCTTCTAATAATTATCAAAATGTCAGGGTCATCATCAACTATCATAAGTCTTCTTTCCATTTTTCACTCCTCTCTCGTAATACACCCTACACGTTATACTTTGTCAATTACTACTATAAATAGTTACCGTGCAAAAATAACATTATGGAAAAAGTGAGGGCACGTAAAATTGAAGTTTTATGTAAAATCCGAATCAATGTTTACAGAAATTATTTTTGTATCAGTTGCGCCTTGATTGTCTGTTAATTGATATCCGATATCTATCCGGTATATTTTTTATTGGCTTACGCTTTGGGCCTTCTGCATTTCTTCTTGAATCATTTTGTCAAGTTTTTTGTCAATGCCTTGTTCTCGTGCAATATTTTGCATCTCGGTAATCATACTTTCCCACAAAACCTGTTGAGATACGGCATAGTCCCACATATCTAGACGTTTTGCCCCATCCATTTCTTTGAATTCTTTTACAAATTCCTCTTTGTCTTTTTTATCCATTTAAAATACTCCTTTTATTCTTGCTTTGTCGGTTTCCCTTTTGTAAAACTATCTTTTGTTGCAATACCTGATAGTTCGGCAATTGCTTCATCCCAGAGTCCGACTTGTTCCATTGCATAAAACCACATGTCTATTTTTATGTCGATATCAGAATTTCTGAAATCTTCCAAAAACGCATTTTTATCTTCGTCGTTCATGTCCATCCCTTTATAACAAATATACAATTTTAGTTTATAATCCTATTTGATTTTTTGACCAAGTATTTTGTTACTTAGAATTCCTATTTCTCTAGGAGTAAGCGTTTCAACTCGTTCATCCAAAAAAGGTAGTTCTTCAAGTGTTATTTTAGGATAAAACTTTTTTATCGTGGTCTTGATTTTTTTTCTTCTATGGTTGAATAGGTTTTTAGTCAATTCAAAAAAGAACTTTTCATTTTCAATGTCAAATGGTGGAATTTCTTTTGGAATTAGTCGAACCATGCAGGACTTGATTTTGGGTTGCGGTTCAAAACAAACTTTAGGAATAACCTCCAAAATTTCACAACTTGTTCTATATGATATGCCAACAGAAAGTCTTGAATAATCTTTTGTATGCGGCTCTGCGACCATTCGATCTGCAAACTCTTTTTGATAGATTAAAACGGCAATTTCAAAAGGACTTTTTAATAATTTAAATGTAATCGGCGAAGAAATCTGAAATGGAAGATTCGAAACAATTTTATTGAACTTTGGCAAGATTTTAAAATCTATGTCCAATGCGTTACCTTGTATCATTTCAACATTATTTGGCAGATCTTCTTTTAAATCCCTGTAAAGTTTTTGATCAAGCTCTATCGCAATTACCGTTCTTGCTTTTTCAGCTAGAAGTTTTGTTAAAATGCCATTGCCGGGACCTATTTCAAGAACTACATCGTTAGAGTTTACATCAGCATATTCTACTTCTCTTTTTGCAACTCTAGAATCAATTAAAAAATTTTGACCAAGTTTAACTTTCATAATTTTTAATGGTAACCTTTTGAAACAGGCGGCCTTGTAAATAATCGATATTTTTGGTCAGGATCCGTAAGTTCAAGTTCAACTCTTTTCGCAATCAATTTATCTGGTGCTCTTAAAAAATCTATTCTTTCACACATTTCTTCAAAGCTTTCAAACATCTTCTTCTTCCTTTCGTCCAATATATCATGCATCATTTTCTTACCGAGCCCTGGCAGAAGCTCAAGAACATGAAAACGAGTAGATATTGCTGGCGCTTCGTTGTAGAACTTTAAAAATCTCTCCTTATGTTCCTTAACCATATCCAAGATTACATATGGCATTTCCCCATTGGCCGTTGATGTTAGATCTTCGTAATTTATCCTTCCTTTAATTTTTGCAATTTTCTTTCTTTTCTCGGGATCTTTTCCGACATATACTCTTTCACCAATTACGAAAGTTGCATCATTTTTTGGAACTAGATCTAAAAGTGTGAATTGATTTTCTCCTATTCCATATACGACAGGATGCCTTTTATGAGGGGGAACATCACCTCGCCCCTTAGGCAAATAATCTAATATATATACGTAATCCTCCACAATTTCAATCCCCTTATTTTATTCAACGTAATATTTCTCTACAATCTCCAATATCTTTTTTATATCTTTCTCATCAATTGTGATTCTTTCTTTTGCAAAGATTGTTTTTACTTCATCTCCTGTTGTTGGAAGTATGTCGGCAATTTTACAAGCATGCTTTTCTTGTATGAATTCTATTCCCTGCAATTCTTTTATCATGGCATTAACCTTTGTTACAGGAAGTTTTGCAAACATTTGGGCGTGTTCCAGTGCAATTTTTTGTTCATAGTTTAGTTCCTTTCTTTCCTTACTCAACTTTGTGAGCGTTTTTTTTGCTTCTGAAATTGAAACAGGTCTTATAAACTTCTCATTTGAGGCCACTATTGCACTCTCCTTAGATGCTCTGGTCGTATTATTAGTATTTTATGTTTTTTACCATCATTTATGCCAACAAGGTATGAATTACCTTGTGACCCTTCAACTTTACCAGTATACCCTTGGAACCGGATGTGCGGCATTCCTTTATGAACCGAAGAGTCAATTACAATATTTACAGATTCTCCTTCCTCAAATTGTTGAAGGGCTCGTGTGATTGATGAAGCCCCTTTATCTTTAGGTTTTTTTCTTAATATCTGTCTACTCTTACTCCTTATTCCTTTTGAGCGTTTTACCATTTTTCAGTCCCCCTTGATTTCTATCACGTCTAGTTCCGTTACTGTACAGGGAATACCAATTAGTTTGCTTATACTTGGCTTTGTTCTTCCATTGTCACCAGATATCAGTTCCTTGATATAAGTCCCTGATTCTGCCTCCAACGTTAAAGTTGCTATAGCACCATCTATCGAGTCAACACTAGAATTGTATATATATCGTTCTCTAAGCATATCGGCTCGTCTATGAGCTACTCTCGATGGCGTATATTGCGCTATCGGTATGTTCTGTAATGACTGGACGGCCTTTATAAATTTTTCTATATCTATAAGCTCTTCACATTTTAATTTGACTTTGTACTTCTTTCTAAACTTGGCAGCTTTAATGCGTACAATTTCATCTTTATTTGAGTAACGTAATTTACTTACTTTAATGATGTCTTTGTTTTCTTTGTTTATTTCTGCCCCAATTTCCGATAAATCAAGATTTCTTTTGCATGGATCTTTAATTTCTAGAACAAACGGTCGTCCAGTTCCAAGCATCTTGGCGTCAATGTCTTCTCGTCCGCATCCATGAAATGATTCGTCTTTGCCTTTTGTTGCCTTCAAAAATTTTTCTGCAATGAGCTGTTCGACACTTGTGCTATACAACTGCCCAGTATAATTGCATTTCTTGCATCCTTTTCCCCTACATATTCTGCAAAACCATTTCGTTTGGGGAATTTCTCTGCTGTATTTGTTATATCTGCCGTAAATAAACAAAGAAGCTA
>CAYLKT010000016.1:0-1893 GCA_964384305.1 uncultured Thermoplasmatales archaeon
TATTATGATAAATACTTTTCAATGCCTATGGACCAAATCATTTCAGAAAATCCAAATAATTTTATAATTGATCCCTCAATGGTAAATAAAATTAGATTATCCTCCAGATATATTGATGCGGATCAAACAAGATTTGAAAATGAAATTAAAATAAAATGGTCTGGTGGAAAAACAGTTTTTAAGTTTAACTCGATTTCAAAAACTGAAGCTAAAAACATTTTAGAAAATACATTTCCATCAAAAGTCAAATAAGCGGACGCGGCGGGATTCGAACCCGCGACCCCTGGCTTAGAAGGCCAGTGCCGTATCCAGGCTTGGCCACGCGCCCATTTTTCAACTATATAGTTAACCAGATATTAAATAAAAATTGATAAAAGTATGGATTTACAGCAACCTTATTCATAAGGCGCTGTTTCTTCCAATAAATCTACATGTGTAAGTATCATTCTTCTGCAACAATATCTATCTACTCCAAGAGCATCAAGTATTTCTTGTGGCGTCTCTTTTGGTTTTTCGCCAGCTTTTATCGCATCATCGTATGCTTTCTTTCTCAGTTTATATTGTTCGTAAGCATCGCCAATTACTTTTCCACATGTAAAGCATCTTACAGGTATTATCACATGATCACCTATACGATTTTTGCCTCTTCTTTCTTGCTCCTCTGCCCAGAGGCTTTTTGGGCTCTTTTCTTCGCGAGTCTGAAACAAGGAGACTTCGGTCATGATCCAAAAATGCAATTTTCAAACTGGGATCTCCGGTAAATTCTACAAGACCCCTTGCAATTGCAGTACGTATTGCACTTGCTTGGCTCATAAAACCACCACCAGAAACAGTTACATCAATATCTAGTTTCTCCATGGATTTATCTGCAATTTTGAGTGGTTCCATTACCTTCCATCTGGCAATTTCCGGTTCATATAATTCTACAGGAATGTTGTTGATTCTTACAAGTCCTGCCCCTTTCTTCACAGAAGCACGTGCGATTGCAGTTTTCCTTTTTCCAGACGTATTTACAATCTTCTTGACCATTAGATATTCACCCCTAGAAATCGTGAAAGTTCTTCGACGGTCAGAAAACTAACGGGTCTTTTTTTTGCCCCATCAATTGTTTCAAATTTCTTACCTTCAAATTCCCTCGCAACACCAATATAACATTTAAGTCGTTTAAACGCAGCCCTACCATGCGGCGTCTGATAAGGAATCATACCCCTAACTGTCCTTTTAACAATTTGATCAGGCATTCTTGGATAAAATGGCCCCTTACGGTATGTCCCAACATCTCTCTTTTCTTTGTAGTGCTCTTTCGTTGCCGCTTTTTTGCCAGAAATTATAGCCTTTTCTGAATTAACTATTGCAATTTCTTCGCCTTCAAGTAAACGTTTTGCAACGGTAGTACTCAGTCTCCCAAGTGTTGCTCCAGTTGCATCAATAATTGCTGTCATGTTTATCCCAATATTCTAATATCTTTTCCTTTTGGATTGTCCTTTAATAACTCTTCAATTGTCAAGCATTTGCCACCTGCTTTTTCTATCTTATCTTTTGATTTTTCTGAAAATGACCAAGCAGCAATTGAAAGTTTCTTAGTAATGTCTCCTGTTGAAAGTACTTTTCCGGGTATAAGAGCTGTTTCTTTGTCATTGGTATATTTGCTTATCCTGTCAAGATTTACTTCAGGCCAATTTCTAGATGGTTTTTCTAGCCTTATTGCAATATCTTTCCATATCCTAACATCATTTTCATTTGATTGTTTTTTTAACTCGTGTATCAATTCTAATAACGCAGGATTTGTTTTTTTACTTTTCTTTACCATGAGGTGCTTCTCCAGGTATAGGAATTGTAGTGAAAGGAAGTACTATTTATAAGATTTGTGGGAGAAACGGTTAAAAAGAACCT
>CAYLKT010000016.1:1993-5552 GCA_964384305.1 uncultured Thermoplasmatales archaeon
CTATTGCAATTGGCGGTAGATGGGGAACCCTCAATGAAATAGCTTTTCGCATGATGTCAAGAAAGCCTCTAATATTAATCAAGGGCACTGGTGGCTGCGTCGATGAAATAATAAACGGAAATATTATGAAAGGTGTTGAGTCGGATTACATTGTTGTTGATTCTGCTGAAGAAGCAGTTGAAATTGCATTTAGCCATATAGAAAAATACAAAGGTTAATAATACAAACTTTTAATTTGGGTATGGTTGGTAATTCATGAGAGAATACAAGATAAAAAGAGGACACAATTCAGATATCGGAGTGCTTATTTCAGAGTATTTTGGTGAAAAAGGGGACATATACAACGGCATAAACTTTGAAGTCGAAGGGATCGGTAAAATAGACATGAAACGGGAAAAGAACTCCCTTTATATAGAAATTATCCCTCCAAAAAAAGTGGCTGGGGATTACAACATTATAAAGAGATGGAATGAATTTTTATTTAAAGCAACAGGCAAGAATACAAAAGAAAGGAAAAAAGACTTTGGCAAAATAAAATAATTATTAATTTACGCCATAATTCCTACCAAAAAATAAAGTCGCGTTTTTATAGTTATGGCTTTAATTTTTTCTCCAGATAGAGATACATTTAGAGATATCTGAAAATATCAAAACATATATATATCCAGGTATACATTATGGCATGTGGTGGATGGGAGATGCCTCTAACTAGAAGAGCCCGAGTAGTGGGAAGTAGTCTTGTAGTGACTATACCCAGTCAATTGGCAAAAGCGCACGATATCAAAGACGGAGACGAAATTGAGATAATCCCAACAGGTGTTGGAGAGTTTACTATAAGAAAATTCAAGAAATAAATCTCCGTCAATTTTGATATTGGAAAGAAACGTTTGTATTTATAAATAGAGAAACCATTGCTGGTTTTGATAATAGATGGTACTAATTGCACCTTCGATTCTAAGCGCAGATTTTTCTATACTCGGTAAAGAAATAAGAGCAATTGAAAAAGCTGGAGCCGACTGGGTGCATATTGATGTAATGGATGGGCATTTTGTACCAAATATCACAATAGGCCCCGTTGTTGTCAAAAAGATTAGAAAACACACGAAACTATTTTTTGATACGCATTTAATGATAGAAAATCCAATAAAGTATTTGGATTCTTTTGTAAAAGCAGGGTCTGATCTTATAACGATTCATGCAGAAGTGTCAAAAGATTTAAAATCAGATATCGCAAAAGTAAGAGGAGCAGGAGTTAAAGTAGGGATATCAATAAATCCTGAAACTTCGGTCGATATAATTAAAGATGTAATATCTGATGTTGATCTTGTTCTTGTGATGAGCGTCCATCCAGGTTTCGGCGCTCAGGGTTTTATTTTAGATGTAGTTCCAAAAATCAAAAGAATTAGAGAACTAATAGACATAACTGGCAAAGACATTTATCTCGAAGTCGACGGCGGAATAAATTCTGAAACGGCAAAAGTTGTAAAAGATGCAGGTGCTAATGTTCTCGTTGCAGGTAACTATATTTTTACAAGTGATAGTTATAAAGAAGCAATTCAGTCGTTAAAGTAAATATTTTACAGCGTTTTTAGATACATAAATGCTCTAACCAACATCACCGTCAATGGAACCAATAACAACAACAACAAACCAATAGCTACAGCAACCATCAAATCCATTTCAACAACAAAAAATCCTAAAGAGCCTATTGCCAATATCAAACCTGCAATCAACATATCGTTTCCATTATACTTATTTGCCTTGTACCAAATTTCCTTGTTTGAAAGTGTCTTTTTAACTATGAAGCCATAAAGATAATTTGGTTGTATTTTCCCAAAGATTAATGGTATTGAAATAATGGTTTCTACTATGCCGGCCATTAAAAAAGTAAGCGACAGTATTATCTGATCCCCCACTGATAAATCTCAATGTTTTTAAAGTCCTGATGCTAAATCACGTATCACGCTTTCTTTATCTTGTGCTTTTACAATTCCACTGGCAAGTAATACTCCATGTGCACCAAGTTCTATTGACTTTGCAACATCTCTACCGTTTTTAACGCCTGCCCCACAAAGAACCTTTATGTTAGGATCAACATTTCTTACTGCTTCTACGGATTTACTGACTATGCCGGGATCAGCTGTGGTAACTGAAATATCGCCACCTATAAGTTCTGGTGGCTCAACTGCCACAAAATTAGGTGATAGTGCTGCTGCTGCTTTTGATGTCGCAACATTATTTGTACAAACGATATGATCAAGCCCTAGTTCTTTTGCACGTACTATACAAGCATCAATGTCTGCAAGTATGAGACGGTGTTCGCTATGATTAATCAATGTCCCAATTGCCCCAGCGGATTTCATGGCCTCGGGCAATGCCCAGCCAGTATGGCTACCGGGTTTTATTGGATCGATATGCTCAGCAAAAACAGGCATGTTTACTTTTTCAACACATTTTGTAATATCTGTCGCTTGTACACAAATAGCCATACTAACGCCTGTTTCATTTGCTATTTTATCCATTATAGTTGCTATTTCAAAAGCCGTGTTTCCTGTTGCTTCTGCATATGTTTTCACATTAAGAACAATAACTGGTGTTTTCAACATAAATCAATTCTCCTCAAACCATGTTCTTTCAGATAGCGGGTAATCGATGACCTTTAATATATTCTTTCCCATTAGCACTTGGTAATATGAGCATACTTCCATCAGCAAGTTTATTTATCGGAATCATCCCTGCCCTTGCTTTGTTGTTTTATAGCATAAAAGGGTATGATGGACTTTACAAAGAAAAAACAATTTTTATAACATTTGTTGCAGGAATCATAACGGGTTTTATTGCAATTATTATTGAATGGTATACTATTGGTGTTGGCATTTTTTTTATCATTTTATTTCCAATGCTTGAACAACTCTTCAAAACAATCGCTTTAAATTTAAGGTTCTTTCATGATAAAAGGGAAACTGTAATTTATGGATTTTGTCTAGGTCTTGGTTTTGGATCTATATTTACCCCATTTTCTATCATTGTTTTAAATTTTAATACGGATGCCGACATTATCTTACTTTCACTTTCGGTTTTGGGCTCATTTGGCATAATTCTTATGCATGCCTCAACCGGAATATGTCTGGGATACGGAGTTTATAAAAACAATCTCCCCAAATATTTGATTTTTGCAATAGTTCTTCAAATTCCAGTAACAGCATTAGTTTTTACAACTACCTACTATACAACTGCATATTTGCAGATATTGATCATCCCGTATGGCTTGGCTATATATTGGTATACAACCACAAAAATAATGCCAAAAATTTTAATTGGAAAAGAAAAAAGAACCAAGACACAGAGGTGAAGGAAATATGGATGATGAAACGCATAATGAATTTGACGATGGCTTTGTGCTTGAAAATTCAAATCCAACAAGTTCAAAACCCCAAATTGCAGGTATACTTCTCATTGCTACAGGAGTAGTTGCATTGCTTTTTTGGGGGTTTCTTGCCACCACAATTGAAATATCGCTAGAAATGATGGACATTACACAATTTCAAGAAACATATCC
>CAYLKT010000016.1:5652-12523 GCA_964384305.1 uncultured Thermoplasmatales archaeon
ATCTTCAAATCCCGCGGACTTTTTCTCTACACAGGACATAACCAAAACGTTTTCTGCATTTGTCAATTTGATTCCTCAATTAGTTATATCGGTTATTTTGTTCATTATCCTCGTTGCTGTCATTAGTTCATTTTTTACTGCTGGTGCTATCGGCATGACAAAAGAAATATTACTAAATGGCAAAGCAGAGATGGACCACATGTGGAAATATGGAAGGAAAAAATGGTTTAATCTCCTGTGCGCAAATTTCATAGTTGCAATTATAGCTCTCGCAGGATTGCTGTTTCTAGTTCCAGGAGTGTTTTGGCTATTTTCAACTATTGGTTCGGATCAAAGTACATCTGGCATTCTTAGCGGGGTAATAGTCTTTGCTCTAGGTACATTACTAACAACAATATATATTGCAATTATTTCTATCGCATTTGCCCTTGTACAATATGCTGTTATACTTGATGATTTAAAATCAGTTGAAGGTGTAAAAAAAGGTTTTCATGTTTTCTGGCAATATAACAAAATAAACGTATTTGCATTGTGGGTGTTGTTGATTTTAGCAGGGGCTTTGTTGAGTGTGTTTCAATTTATACCTTACATTGGCTTTTTTGTATACATGGCATTGACTCTAGTAGTCCTTGCG
This sequence comes from uncultured Thermoplasmatales archaeon, assembly GCA_964384305.1. Classification (GTDB taxonomy): domain Archaea; phylum Thermoplasmatota; class E2; order DHVEG-1; family DHVEG-1; genus JAYEJG01. The sequence goes on from CAYLKT010000016.1 coordinate 6,287, forward strand.
CCCTTTTCAACGATATGTTGGAGCAAGTTATATCTAGAAATTACAAAATAGTTCTAAAATAATAGGTTATAAACTTTTTCTTCCATTTTTGATATACCTTTAAATAACAGTGGAAATATTACTTATATACCATTTAAAAGGAGAATATAATGTGTGTGAGGTGAATGAAAGTGGAAATGGGATTTGTAGAAAAAACAAAAGGTTTTTTGTTGAATCCGACAGAAAGCTTTAAGCAAGTGAAAGAAGAAGATATGGGTGCTGCCCTGAAATATTTTGTTATATGGTTGTTGATCTATTCCGCCCTTTTTGCCATTATTATGGGGGCTATCGGAGGAATGATGGCATCTCTTATACCTGCCATGCAGAACATACCATTACTAGGAGCTGGCACAGGATTGATGGCAGCAGTATCGACCTTTGTGATGCTTCTGATTGGTGGAATTATTGGTATATTTATAGGAGCCGGAATCATTCATATTGGAGTTTTGATAGTAGGCGGAAAAAAGGGATATGGCCAAACATTAAAAGCTCTTGTATATGGTGGCACACCAAGTTACGTCTTAGGCTGGATACCTGTTGTGGGTATGATAGCAGGAATATGGGCCCTCATAGTTGAGATATTGGGGATAAAAGAACTACACGAGGTGTCTACGGGACGGGCCATAATAGCAGTTATAATACCAATTGTGATAATTGCAGTAATATTTATGGCCATAGCTGCTACAATGTTTGTATATGTAGGTAGTTTAATGCCTCCTGGCGGCATACCAACATATCCATAAAAAAATCAAATCTTTTTCTTTCTTTTTTTTATTTCTTTGATTTCAGTTATAATCAATGCAATGGCAATTCCACAGACAACTCCTGTAAGAATTCCTGTTATTGACCTAATTAAATTTGTACTTTCCCAAAAACCAAGACGCTGACCTATTCCATCGATCCCAATGGGGACCAGCCCAATTAAAATGACAAACAAGAATCTCTCATCAAGTTCAATTTTATAAAGGAGCATAGACCCTAAACCAATTGCCAATCCAAGCCATATCGCCGTACATCTACTGCAAAACGGCATCTGGTTACCATTGAGATAAAATGATCTTTCAGATTTTTGATGGCACATTCTATCCCCTGCGGAGTAAATAAAATTTGCAGGAAAAGACATTTTATTTATTGAGTTTTCATTGTCCAATACTCCTACGCTACCAGTTAAATCACTTATACTATTTGAAGGTAAAAAAAGTGGAGTCAAAAACTGCATTAATGCCCATGCTAAAAAGATGACAAAAAATATGATCAGTATTTTAGAAAGTCCTTCCCTTCTTTCCATCGTCAAATTCATCTCGACATTTAATAATCATAACAAATGCAATTATACCTAGTATCGACCCAATCATAAAAAATCCAAACGAAAAGATTCCAATTATCGAACCTGCAACAGCAACATCAAAATTTTTGCGTTTATATGTTGATATCGCTGAGATTAATGCAAAAACAGAAAATATTGCAAAAATGATCGAGCATCCAAGGCCGTCAAATGGAACAGTTTCTACTTCATTTCCCTCTTGCATTGTTATCTTGTGATATGAATTGGTTAAAGGAAGAATAAGTATCTCCCTGTTGACCACGTTATAATTATCAAGCGAAATTTTCACAGTTTGTATGCCTGGAGACGCATTAGTAAGAACATACGTCCCTTCACCCCTCTCGCTTGCATATACTCCATTAAGCTCCACCTGAACGCCTGAAAGAGAAGCATTGGTTTGATTCTCAATATATAATTCTGCATCCCCTGAAAATCCAACAGAAGAAGAGACATCTAAAGTCGACTCGATAAAGATTTCAGGAAAAGCAGATGTTGTTATTCCTAAAACAAAAACTGCAATTAAAAGAATAGCTACCATCATGGGCCTATTAGTTCTTGGCTTTATGGAGGACAATACGGTTTTTCTTGGTTCACCGCACTCCTCCCAAGAACAGTCTTCAGCAGAGTTGTTGTTGCATAAATCAATGTTAATTAGAAATTTATTTTCACATTTGGGACAGACTACATCATATTTCTGAGTGTTTTCTGGAACATCCAATACAAATTCATATTTGCATTTTGGACATGTAGTCCTCCCCTTCAATTAGCTGTCACCACAGATAAATAGTCATTCTTAGTTAAGTATATTTCTATAGTTTTTAAAGGAGCCCAAGAAAATTAATTGAAGAGGGCGTTACATCATATTTATATAACATATGTTTATTCCGATACTCTAAAGGCGATAATCAAAATGGCAAGATTTCCAGAGGCGGAGGCACGATTACTAAACAAAAAGGTATGCATGAAATGCGGAGCGCTAAATGCACCAAAAGCAGAAAGATGCAGAAAGTGCAGGTCAAAAGAACTCAGAATGAAAGCAAAAGAGGGCAGAGGAGTATAATTTTTCTTTTTTACCGTCAATATTTAATAGCACATTCTCTTTTTTGGTTTATAGGTTGAGTCTTAATGCCAGAAACAAAAGTCAAAAAATCTGAGGATTTTAATGAATGGTACAATGAAATTGTAGAACTTGCAGATCTATGCGATAAAAGATATCCTATAAAAGGCATGAACGTCTGGAGACCTTATGGATGGACACTTATGAGCCATGCAGATCAGCTCATAAGAGAAGAGATGTTTAAAACAAACCATGAGGAGGTATGTTTTCCACTCCTCATCCCTGAATCATCGTTCAAAAAAGAGGAAGAACATATTGAGGGCTTTAGCGCTGAAGTATATTGGATTACACATGCAGGATTAAATAAACTTGAAGAAAAGTGGCTTTTGAGACCAACATCTGAAACAGCAATGTATCCAATGTTTTCACTTTGGATCCGGTCCCATGCGGACCTACCGCTAAAAACATTCCAAATTGTAAACACATTCCGATACGAAACAAAACAAACTAGAGCATTCATCAGAGTAAGAGAAATCCATTTCTTCGAAGCGCATACATGCCACGCAGATTTTAAAGATGCAGAAAGACAAATACAAGAAGATAAAGAAATTGCAAAGAAAATATTCGATGAGATGTGCCTTCCATTTATATTTTGTAAAAGACCGGAGTGGGATAAATTTGCAGGGGCATTCTATACGCTAAGTATCGATGTTTTAATGCCGTCTGGAAGAACCCTGCAACTTGGTTCGATTCACCAATACAAGGACAATTTTGCAAAGCCTTACGAAATAAAATACGAGGATGAAGATGGATCCCATAAATATTGTCACCAGACGACCTATGGCATGAGTGAAAGAATTCTTGGCGCAATAGTTGGCATTCATGGAGATAATAAAGGCTTAGTACTACCGCCAAAAGTGGCTCCAAAACAGGTAGTGATAATCCCCATCGTCTTCAAAGGAAAAGAAAAAATTGTAATGGATGTCTGTAAAGACCTGCTTAATAAGTTAACAAGTAAAGGAATAAAAGCACACCTCGATGATAGAGACACGACACCGGGAAACAAGTATTATGAGTGGGAGCTTAAAGGCGTTCCATTAAGAGTTGAAATTGGCCCAAGAGATGTTGAGAATAAACAATTTATCCTTGTGCGAAGGGACACTTCTGAAAAGAAAGCGATTTCCCAGACTGATGCACTGAATTCAATTGTAAAAGAGTTGGAAAATGTATCAATGGATCTTTATGATAACGCTAAAAAACTACTTGACGAAAATATGCATCGGGTTGAAACTATCGAAGAAGCGGAAGAGTTGAATGGCATAATTGAGCTGCCATGGTGTGGAAATAAAGACTGCGCACAAGAAATAGAAAATATTTTAGCTGGAAATACGTTAGGGGAACCGATAGAAGATAATAAGTGTGATAGAACCTGTCCAGTATGCGGCAAACCCGCAATAACCTGGATGAGGTATGCAAGAACATATTAAAGGAGAGAAAGAAATGGCAAGCAAAATAACAGAGTTTTTTAGAGAGTATGTATTGGGCTTTAGTATTGCGTCAACAATTGCTTCAGTCTTTTTGATTTTGATGGGAGTAATCTGGTTTTTTGCAAACGATCTAACACTTGGACGTTACACAGACCTAATAAACAGCCTTGGAGGATGGAACGGCTACTTGCTGGTAATCGGCCTCATTCTTTTGTTTATTGGCACATGGTACCTATATAGCTACAATAAAAATCGAAAATTCATACTGGAAGAACTTGAGACAAACAAGCGATCAGAACTTCTTAAAAAACACAACGAATTAAAAAGCACTGCAAAACATATGCCAACTAAATACCGAGACATGTTAAAAAATAAAGAAGAAGAATTGAAGATAAAATAACTATTTTTGCGGGTGTGAAAAAATAACAGATCTCTACGTCATTCTAGTTGAACCAAAATATGGTGGAAATGTAGGCGCCGTGGCTAGATCCATGGCAAATTTTGAGTTCGATAAACTTATTCTTGTAAACCCCTGCGAACTTGATGATACGTGTTACGCCCGTTCTATGCATGCCTACAAAATACTTGACAAAGCAAGAGTTTTCTCATCATTTGAAGAATCAATCAAAGACATAGATTATTTGGTCGCTACTTCATCCATAGAAAGTCAAAACGATAAAAGACATCTTAGAAATGCCGTATTGCTCGAAGATTTTTCTGAAAAGATATTTGAATTAGATGGAAAAGTAGGACTGGTTTTTGGTAGAGAGGATTATGGCCTTTATAACGAAGAAATAGCAAAATGTGACATAATGTTAAAAATACCTACGAGCGAATCATACCTCTCGCTTAACCTTTCGCATGCAGTTTGCCTTGTTTTATACTTATTATTTATCAAAAAAAAGTTTGAACCAGTAGAGAAAAAGGTAATTGAAGGCATTGAAAAAGAAAAAATTGATGAACATTTTTCAAAACTCCTGGAATTGATTAACTATCCAGAGCATAAAAAGAAAAATACACAAGTTATGTTCAAAAGAATCATGGGTAGGGCAATGCCTTCAAAGTGGGAATACCACACACTCATGGGTGTTATTAGCAGATCTATTGAAAATATTAAAAACAACAAAAACAAATAGAATTGACTATACTGTCTCTATTGTAAAATAAACTTTTGTCTCTTTTAGTGCCGCATGTACTTTATCTGCAAACCATACCAGCTCTTCAATACCTGTAGATCCTTCGTCCCACTCGTAGATAAAATCATAATTGCCTTGGGCGGCTTTAAAACCCATGTTTAATAGCTGATCTTTTACTTCTGATGGCGCCACTCCTTCGCTGTTAAACATTATCGTTAGATATGTTTTCATTTGTATCACTTCAAAAGTAGATTGCCATGAGAGTATTAAATGATTGCGATGTTTTATCAGAAAAATCATAGGCTATATATCGGAAACGGTATGAAGCAGAGCATCAAAATTATGAGTGCTACTATGAACAGCAGTTTTCTATTAGTATCAAGTTTTGTATCATCATTTAGTGGTGGCGGATGTGACGCCCCCATCATGAAGATAATTATAAATGCAAAAAACCACCATCCTGTAAAAATCATGATTATAACTGCCATCCATCCAACATACTTTTGTTTCTCACCAAAAACCGCTCGAAATATATGGCCACCATCTAGTTGACCTGCAGGCAGTAGATTAATTGATGTGATTAGAAGCCCCACCCATCCTGCGAATGCGGTAAGACTCATATTGATACCAGCATTTGATGGAATGTTTAGTATCATATCAGACAAAAATGCAAAAAGAAAAGAATTATTAAGGACTAGTTCACCTGAAGTTATCTCAGTCATTGTTACTACTTCTGAAGTTGCAATGCCTATAATTGTAACAGGTATCGCAACAATGAAACCTGCGATTGGTCCTGATATTCCAATATCAAAAAGCGCTTTTTTATTAGGCATAGGCTCTCTACTTGAAATCAATGCACCAAATGTTCCAATGTTGAAACCTTGGAATATTGGCGGTATCGGCATAAAAAATGGCAGAGATGTTTTAATGCCATGTTTTTTTGATGTAAAATAATGACCCATTTCATGAATGAATAATATGCTCATGAGAGGAAATGCAAATAGAACAGCGCCGTTTATAATATTGTTAAAAGAAAATACATCTGCTATGTTTGGGATACTCCATATATCAGATTGCCCCATATAAAGAATTGATCCCGTAATTGTTGTTGTAATAATTGTTGCTATGAAAAGCGCAACATTGACCCAAACTGGTTTTTCTTTTCTCTTTGGTTTTTTGATAATATATATGATG